>NZ_JAGJEK010000025.1:0-110982 GCF_018101015.1 Pseudoalteromonas sp. MMG005
CAGTAGCCCCCATATCGACCATGTATGTTGATGGCCTTCAATCTGGTTGGGGATTATGGGTGCTTTAAACGATGTAATTCACTCATAAGCGCTGCACATGTCAAAAGATTGCCCGTAAACCTATTTTTGGTTCTTGTCCTATTGAAGAATTAAAAATAAGACGAAATAATGTTTGACCGCATTGACTCTAAAGCGGTCGCTGAATCTTAGATGAAACCCAGGTCACATGCTCTTTTTTAACCTTAGTGGGCTCAGCATATAAAATAACTTACTTTGCGGCTGAATGGTTTGGATCACTAAACACAATGATACTAAAGAAATACCTCCCCACCCAATGACCTTAAGCTTTTCGCCAATGATCAAAACAGCGAAAACAGTTGCAACTAAAGGTTCAATAAGGGTTATGAGTGTCGCTTTACTTGCATCTACAAAACCCAAGCCAAATCCAAATAACAAGTACCCTAAAAACATTGGGATCACGGCAGTATACAAAGATACCAACACATTCGTTGGGCTTGAAAATAAGTTACCTCCTGTAAACCATAACGACGGGAGCAACAATAAAGCAGCACACCCGAACAGCCCAGACATGGATGATTGAGAATGAACGCCACTTTCAATTAAGCGCTTCGCAGCCCATGAATAACCGGCATAACTCAATCCGGCAATACCCCCCAAAAAAACCCCCATGATCTGTTGATACATGTTGTAAGCAGTACCACTGCTTTGCTCTTTGCCAAACGTCAAAAAAGCAATCCCTATCGCACCAATGACAAAGCTCACGCCCCATTGCAGTGATATCTTTTTATGACTTATTAGACGTTCAAGGATTGCGGTAAAAAACGGCGCCATAGCAATAGATATGACCGTGCCAATAACAACACCAGATAACTGCATTGAGGAATAAAATGATAACGGATAAATAACCACAGAACTAACCCCTAAAAGCAATACTTTAGGCCGTTTAAACATGCGCTTATAATCAATAACTAATTTTTTCCATGCCATAATGACAAGTAACACTCCCCCTACTCCCATAGAGAATGCACCAATGGCTAAAGCGTTTACATCATGAGAATAACTTGCGACAGTGCCAGTTGTTCCCCATAAAAAACTGGCCATAACGATTGCAATAACCCCTTTAACATTGCCGTGATGATTTTCCATAGTGAAACCTGTTTAGATAACTTCAATACAGAAATAGTACGCGAGTAATACAGTGTGTTTTTAACAATTAAGACGCTATTGTTGACCATTCAGACTAAGTTTACTTTTTGAACCGAGTTGGAGATAAGCCAAAGTACTGTGAAAACTTTCGGCTAAAGGCTGAAAGTGCTT
Organism: Pseudoalteromonas sp. MMG005; assembly: GCF_018101015.1. Taxonomy (NCBI): domain Bacteria; kingdom Pseudomonadati; phylum Pseudomonadota; class Gammaproteobacteria; order Alteromonadales; family Pseudoalteromonadaceae; genus Pseudoalteromonas; species Pseudoalteromonas sp. MMG005. The sequence continues at coordinate 1,339 of NZ_JAGJEK010000025.1, forward strand.
TATAACCTACTTTTTCGCCAATAATTTGTAACGGATAATCCGTATGCGTCAGTAAAGCTTCTGCTTTTTCCATCCGCCTTTTTGTTATAAATGTCATCACTGTCATCCCCATTTGTTGTTTAAATAACTTCTTAAACTGTGTTTCACTCAAACAAGCGGATTCAGCCAAGCATTTAATTGACAGTTGTTCGTCAATATTTTGCTCTATAACGGATATAGCCATACCTAGGCGTGTATCAACTTTTGGCAATAAAGGTTGCTCTGCTAGCAATAAACCAAACATGTCAAACATCGCCTGTTCTAATTGGACATTCACTTTGTTTTCGAGCTGATTTTCAATAAAAGTTAAGTAGCTTCTAAGAGATGCATTAATCATAAAAACAATACAATGAGAAGATAGAATATTCGGTGGTAGATTTTCCATGTCTACCACGACAAATCTAGCTTCAGTCTGCGCAGTGAACATGTGTACTTCATTCGCTTTCACGACAACACATTCACTCGGTGCAACTTTACCGTTGAAATCACCAACGCATATATTTATCACACCACGTATAGGTAAAACTAATTGATTAAAGTGATGTGAATGCCGTGCAGGCTTTGTGCTATAAGAGCGAATGGATAATTGATTTTTCATAATAGCAGAAAATATATGGCCGTACTTCATTATGAGTTTGGTTATATATTAGAGTAATGAGTATTAATGTGAAGCACCTATTAACACTTTAGTGGTATTTCTCATCGGGGTGATGAACTCACGCTCACAAATGTACACACGATCATTACTAATGTGAAGGTTAGCATGCGTTTTATAAATCATATTCAATGCCCCTTTCACCTTCCTCGTTATACGATAAAATAACAAGTCTTAGCAGTAAATCAGATCAAACGCGCATTATCTGCTTCAATAGCCACATAGGTTCACTTGGTTGCCAATTTTTAATAGCCTCTTATATGCTGGGCGAATTTTAATCATATCAGCCCTAGCCGTTACATAATGGTATTGCTGTAATAAAAACCTTATAGCGCTAGGCAATAAATATTACGGAATCTATGCTATATCCGCTAAGGAATACGCTCGACCTACGAACCATTTTCTCTGCTCGACGTTTCATTCATTTAAATATTTGATGAATATGCTACGCAGTTTTTTGTACTGTTTCTTCAAGTGTACCTTTTATCTATATCGCTTTATAACCTGATACAAGTAGCAAAAGTAGAGTTACAAGAAGGGTTTTTGACTCAAGATATCACTGTTTCACCTATGCACATAAAGCGATGGAAAGTACTGAGTATGAAAGCCCCTTGTTAAGCGTATCTATTTGGTAACAAGTTTTTCAAAGACAAACGTCCGTGCCTTTTGCTAGACACTTAACCGTTTTACTCTAAAAACTCACCCGCCAAGTCCACTATATAGGTAAAGTCAGGCATATAATCGCCACCATTACCTAGCATGATAATAAAAGCATTTTTATCTCTGTTTATTGCATATATCGTTCTGAATCCATCATGCTTTCCACTATGACCATATGCTGTTTTGCCATCGCCACTGAAATAAAAGATCCCGTAACCTGTGCCATTCAACGAGGAATCGGCCTTACTGATGTGCGCTTTCAACATTAAACGCATTGTTTCAGCTTGTAGTATTTTCCCTGCCATAAGGGCATACATAAAGCGCTCCATATCATGCATTGAGCTCACCTGCGAAGATGAGCCTACAGCAAACACATTACGTCCATAAATTTGATGATGCTGTGCATGATTCATCGCTGTGCGTTCGGTTATATCCACGTCTTCATCAAGTATATATGTGTTATTCATATTAAGTGGGGCAAATATTTCAAGGTCCATAAATTCCGGAAATGGCATATTTGCCACCTTTGTAATTATTTCAGCTAACAGAACATACCCCGTATTGCTGTACTCTTCTTTACGTCCAGACCCAAATTCAAGTTGATGGTTTTCTATGAAGTACTGTAATATTTTTGGATTGGTAATGTCATTATTAATAACTTCATGGGTATTTAAGTCATTAAATATATCGGGTATGCCTGACTGATGAGTAAGTAAATGATGAATGCTGATCTCTTGCCAAGATGAATCTAGCTCAGGCAAATAATCAACAATTGAATCGTGTAGCCCCAAAAGGCCTTGCTCGTAAAGCTTCAGAATTGCCACCGCAGTAAACGTTTTACTCACGGACGCTAAACGAAACTGCGTATTTTCGGTAATTGGCTGCATTGGACGTGCAACACCCTTCATTCCTGTATAAAGGTTTTTATCATTTTGCCATACAGAAACAATCAAACCGGGCCCATCCGCATTGAGGTTGGCCTCTAGCACTGCATCGAGTGTTGCCGCTAGATTCGTTTGCACACCCGTTTCGATTGTTTTGTACTTGCCATTATTATTGCACCCAATGGTAAACAACACACTGATAACCATCAACATCTGAAAACAATTTCTGCTTTTCATACACCTCTTTCCATTTAATTTTTATGCTAATTATGTTTAGATTAACTTATACAGCGGTTGTATTTGAGGTGTCATTCAAGGTTATTTACCAACCGTATACAGCATGCAACAAGATACACTTAACCAATTGATTAAGTTAAATAATAATAATTTATGGTCTATTTCTAAATTGATAAACAGTATAAAGTTCACCTCACCCAAGTATGCTGTTTTAGTGATTTTAATAGCAGCAGTCGTTGTATTGACTTTTTCTTTACTCAGTTCAACCAACTTGTCTGAGGAAGGAGTAAAAGACTCGAAAAGTCGATTCACTATTTTCACGCATTTCAGTCACCATAAAAACACTGACTATGTATTAAATGCAGATATCCCCTGGCAGAAATCTAATGCCGGCACATTTAACCTCGGCTCTCACCAGCATGGAATCATTAAAATTATGCCCCGCCGCACAGAACTCTCTGGTGCGAGTGAAGAATTGACGATTGTTCTATCCAAAAATAATATTTTTACACAAGCCAGTTTAAGTTATCAGGTCAATGCAACGCCGTATACAGAGCCTATGAAGTCATCCACTAAAGATGCAAAAATACTCAGCATTGCCATGCCTAAGAACGTATCTTCTGAACCGCTGTTTATTTTGGTCTCTGGTCGTTATTTAAGAGGTGATATCCAAATTTTAAACACTCAGGAATTTACCGACTATATTAAATGGACGTCAGTTCAAGATGGCCTTTATTTTGGCTTTACGGCGCTGATCTTTACGTTAAGCCTGATTAGCTACTTACTATTTCGTCATGCCATTTTCCTAAAGTATGCCACCTTATTGGCTTCTATCTCCGTATGGATTGCTGCCGGTGAAGGGTGGCTAACGCTTTTTATACCGTACTTTACACATCAGCCATTTTTTACAGCCAATTCATTGGGCTTACTTTTCTTTATTTCGTTCGCCCTTTTTAGTTATGATTACCTAAAACTTAGCAAACAACAGCGCCTGCTTGGCTGCATACTTAAACGCTGTCAGTTGATACTTTCAATTATTTGGCTTTCTTATTGCTTGTCATTTAATAGCGCCGAACCAACGCTTTACCAAATTATCTATGGCTGTGCACTGCTCGTTTGTTTTATTATTCTCACAACGTCACTCATCGCTGCAATTTTATCTTATAAAAGCGAGCATAAGCACAGTCTATTTTATATCTCTGCACTGTGTGTACTTTTTCTCTGCGGTATTATCTCAGGTTTATCTATGACCTCTTTAATAGACTATCAAGTAAAATGGACACTGATAAAAATAGGCTCGGTGCTTGATATGACCTTATTAACCACGGCGTTAATGTATTGGTATAAACAATCATTGAGTCATGTTTCAGATGAACAAACACGTAGTAAAAGCTTACATTCCAAATTACTAACAACCGAGCAGCAATTAGCAAACATAGAACAACAGTTACGTCGCACCGAATCGAATAATTCTCTGTGCCCACACATTGCCAAAGTCATATCTGTGCTAGAGCACACTGTATACATAAAAGCCGCTGGTAACTATTCGACTGTTTTTTATCAAAATGCGTATGGTATACAAGAAATGTTAGTTGATACCAATATTCAGGCCATCGAAAATTCAATTGCTATAACAAAGCTGGCCCGTTGTCATAAATCTTACCTCATCAGCTTGAACACTGGCTTTCATCTTCACCGAAGAACTTCTGCTGATTACGATTTGGTATTCAATCAAGTTCATGTCCCCGTAGGCCGTAAATATTTGAAGGAAATCAAACCCATTTTTAGCGGCCATGGTTCACGTAACCCGAGTAAATCAGGATATTAACCCACGCTTTATCCGCACTAAACTTGCCATGGGCCCGCCTGTTCAACGTCGCTGTACGCCAAAGATTAATTTTACATTATCGTGATGCCAGCCCCACCAGCAAACGTATACATCGTTCTTACTTCCCAGTATGTTTATATGCGCTTAAAGATGAATAAGTGGCAAGTAGCCTTGAGAAAAAGCGGCCTCTAACGCTGCTTCTAAAGGCAAATTCATTTACTCCTTATCAAACTGAGACCATGAAATGGCTCGGCTGCGCTTCCTAGCCATTACTTTTATTACCCAGTAAATCGCTGACAATATAACGAATACAACAGGGAGTAAAATAAACTCTATGCTTTGCAACGCTTCAGGTAAATGCCTAGCTTGTCCAAGGAAGAAAGCGGCAGTTGACATAAAAAGAGGAAAGAACATACGCCATAAGTGCCTAACCAGCTTGCGGCGGCCTCTTAATCCTCCCAACTTGATATAATGATAATCAGCCACAGTGCAAAATGCCATGACGCTACCAAAAGCCAAGTATGCTTCAATACCAAAGCCCCCCAATTTTCCATCGTCAACTTGGGTTGTTTGATATGAATACCAAATAAAACCCACCGTTAACAATAAGGCGAAAACAAAAAGTGCTTTATCGAATACATTGATGCGATTTACAGGCTGCCAGATTGTATTTAACGCCGACAGTACAAAATAACATAGCACTAAGCCATTCATGATAGATATTGGAACATCTCGTAATATAGCAATGTAAGTACCTGTTATACCAAGTGTTAGTATTGCGCCGACATATGCTCTTCCCAAGTACTTGTGACTGCTTTCTCCTTTAGGGAAAAGAATGACGGCGTAACCGGCGAGTAAAGCCATCGCGCCTGACAAAATGTGTATCGTCATTACTGATAAAAACATAATTTTTCTCCTAGCTATTTGATTGAAGGTTATCTGTACGTGCGCCGAGTGATGTTAAAAATCCAGCGACTAACAGATAAATGGGGACCAATAATTGTGACAGTGCCAGCGGTAGCTGAGCTAAGCTTGGGATCGGTGCTTGAAAAAAAGTATGTCCAACCGCAATCAGTTGTAATACACACGATGCGAGCGCGAGGTAAGCAATCCATTTCGCGATTAGCTCAGCACGGATCAGTAAAATATAGAACGCAGCTAGACTACAACTTGACATAAAAATAGAAAAAAAATGGGCTTCGTTTCTCCCCACGGCTAACATTTTTTTCATGACACTCGTATTAGACTCGTGGACAGAAAAAGAGGATAAAAAGGAGACATACTCGGCTAGTTTTGCATATTCATATGCGCATAAGGCTATTCCTACCGCAGCTAATACGATAAGGGAGATAAATGTTCCTTCATGTTCCTTGATACGACTTTTTGGTAAGAGCAGCCCGAACACTAAATTCATTGCGCTGATCAGCAAAGCAACGAGCGTGGCACATCCCAAAATGACTGTGATCCCCTCTATAGAGGCCGAACCATCGAAAGTAAGAATGGGCGTTAAAAAGTAGAAATTTAGCAGTAACCCCAACGCCATTTGCAACAGCATTAACCCCGCAATCGTTTTTGCCGCAACCTTGTGATTGGGGTAATAGATTGATGACATAGATTCACTCCGTAAAATTAACTTAGAGAAATCTTACCCGTTTCTATATCAGCATTGGGTAACATAGTGTAACAATGACATCTGTAGAATTGTTTTTAGGCAGCCAATCAGGGAGTATGGTACTCAACAAATTACCAAGTTATTTGCTATGAAAAAGTTACTAATGATTGATGACGACGCGTGCTTAACTGAAAGCTTATCCATTTTTTTCCATCAGCACCAAATTGAGTTAATTTATGCCAATGATCCATCGCATGGATTAGACTTGTTAGAAACTGAATCTCCCGCGTTATTGTTATTAGACGTGATGATGCCCAAAATTGATGGTTTCACTTTGTGTAAAAAGATTAGAGCAACCCATAGCTTGCCTATAATTATGCTTACAGCGCGAGGGAGGTTAGAAGATAAGATCCAAGGTTTCGAAATTGGTGTCGACGATTATTTGCCTAAACCATTCGAACCATTAGAGTTATTGGTTCGAGTACACGCGTTACTGCGCAGAAGTACAGATAATAATACCAAGCAGTTTGAGCCCACTGAACTAATAACATTTATTGGATTAGAAATCGTCCCTAAACAACAACTCGTCAAAGTCGACGGCAGCGAAGTAAAGCTGTCGGGTATGGAGTATCATTTACTCTACACGCTAGCCACCCATCCTGGCAAAGTGTTCAATAGAGAGCAAATTATAGGCGCTTTAAAAGGGGTTGAAATCGACCTATTTGGACGCTCAGTCGATATATTATTAAGTAGATTAAGACAAAAGTTGCACGACTCTCCATCAACACCTAGGTTTGTGAAGACGATAAGAGGTATTGGCTACACATTTATTGGCACACCGCTATGAAGCTACCTCATTTAAACTTGTATGGCCGATTTTTTTTGCTATTCACAGTGACAACAATTCTATTGGTGGTATTCATTCTGATGGGGAGCTTTTCTCTGTCAGAAAAAGAAGCTAAGAAAATAGTCTATGATCGGCATGAGGCGCTATACGAAATAATGGCCCAACTTGTCGCAGGACCCATTGATATTAAAAAGCTCAAAGTAGAAGCGAAAAAAAACCGTGTTGAAATACAAATAACGCGCGGCACACAACACTGGAACACGGGGGGCAAGCTGCCAACCATAACCGTATTACAAGAAAACGCTACACCACTTGGAAAGATCTATTTTACCAAAGTCGGCGCTAAATATTTCGTGTATACCATATCGAATAACACCACGATTGTCGTTACGTCTCAAATAGCAAATTTGATTGTCTATTCCAACGGGTTAACGCTGTGGCCCTGGTTCGCAGCATTATGTGTGCTACTGATCAGCTATAAAGTGCTTAATAGTCAGTTAAAGCCCATAAACACCGCCATCAATAGCGCAATACAAATAAGCCAAGGCAACTTTAAGTTTCGAATTGAAAAGCACCCAAAAAATGACCTAAGTAATTTAACCCAAGGCCTAAACGCCATGGCGGAAAGTTTAGAACAGTTATTTTCGTCCAAAAATGAGCTACTGCTTTCCGTCAGTCATGAGTTGAGATCTCCTATGGCCAGAATGAAAGTGCTACTAGCCCTACTCACTCATAACGAAACCGTATCGAAGTTAAATAGTGAAATTAACAAGATGGACGAGATTGTCGAACAGTTATTAGAAAGTGAACGCCTGAAAGACTCTCACAAACTAGTGAATCTTGAAACTTACTTTCTCCCAAATGTCCTCACTGGCATACTCGATAGTTTCGATAACAATCCCGCATTAAGGGTTGAAGGTACAATTCCAGAAATAGCCATAGATATTGATTTCGGGCGCTTTAAATTCTTGATTCGTAATCTCATCGAGAATGCCCTCACGCATTCGTACAGTTCGAGTCCAGTGATCCTAACCTGTTCGAAAGAAAGCACGGAGTTATTTATTCGCGTTCGAGATTTTGGCTCCGGCATAGAAGCTGAGTTTCTTCCGAAAATATTTGACCCTTTTTCACAAGCGACAGGAGTAGATAACCGAAACAGCCAGGGGGTTGGGCTAGGGCTGTTTTTATGCAAGCGCATTGCTTTGGTCCATGGGGGAGAATTAAGTGTCAGCAGTGAAATAGGGAAAGGCAGCGAGTTCACTGTCACACTCCCCATCGTGGAGCACGGGTAACTCGTATTCATCTAATTACAGCCTTGCCATTTCAAGTACACACAGGGAAAGTGGGCCCAACAACTAACTCAACCAACGTGACAAATCGAATGATTGTTTAATCCTCACAACTTACCTATTGCAGTTAATACGCACTTAGTATTCGGTTGATTCACTGTCATCGTATTGTAGTGATACATTGAATTTGGCCACCTTACTGTGCGACACGCAATTTGCCATAAATAAAAACGGCGTTTAAATAGAGATAAGCACACTGAGCGCTAAGGTGAAGGCATCATTAAACAGCAATATTCATCCAACATTCCTCTGAGTTTACATTGGTTTTACATTGACTCGCTTATATTACTTTCATCGAAACAACGTAGACCTAATAACTAAGGGATCAAAATGAACAATTTAAAACGAAAGGTTATATTCGCTTTATGCTCGATTGGTATGAATCTGTTAATTCAACCTGCTGTCGTCGCTGCCTACAGTGAACCTGTAGAACAAGCGTTGATTGTTGCAACCAAGACCCAAGCTCTCAATCAAAATATAGACGCATTACTCAATAAATATGATTTGCCGGGTTTAGTATTAAAAATAAAACATCGAGGTGAAATTATTCACTACTCCGCACATGGAAAAGTAAATGTGGATAACGACAAGCCTATTACCAAAGATGCATTATTTAGAATTTATTCAATGAGTAAACCGATTACTGCATTTGCGTTATTACAACTTGTTGATAGCGGAAAAATATCGCTAGAAGACGACATTCGAACATATTTGCCTAAATTCCAACCATTTGAAGTTGATGGTGTAAAACAGGTGGTGACCATTCATCAGTTGCTCTCACACACCGCGGGGTTTGGCTATGGCGGGGGCATTAAAAACTGGGTCGATATAAGGTATTTACTTGCAAACCCGCTCAGTCGAAATAATACCTTAGAGGACCTTGTTAATGACTTATCTGGTATCGATTTAAAGTTCGCTCCGGGTGAAAAATTTGAATATAGCATAGCCAGTGACATTCAAGGTGCCATCATTGAGAAAGTCGCTGCCATGCCATTAGACACTTACTTATCTCGTAATATATTCACACCGCTCAATATGAAAGACACACATTTCAGCGTGCCAACAGAACAAGCTGAGCGATTAGTTGATATGTATGAATATGACGCTGGGACATTTGAACAAGCTTATATCTTTAACAAAGAAAAAATCTTGTTTGTTGAAAAAGGCAGTGACAGTAAATTTCTAGAGAAACCAACCCTATTATCAGGCGGTGGAGGCCTAATTTCTACTGCGACAGACTATAGTCAGTTTGTTAGTATGTTACTTAATCGAGGTAAGCACAATAACGCACAATTATTGTCAGAAGAATTAATCGACAAAATGCTGAGCTCGCACACCAAAGGCTTAGATACTCACTTTATGCCACGCGTATATAACGGCACAGGCTTTGGCTATGGTATTGGCATTAAAGAAGTGACTGGAGATACCCGAAAACAAGGCACTTTTTTCTGGGGCGGGATGGGTGGCACCATATTTTGGGGCGATCCGCAATCTGAGCTAGAAGTCGTTGCTATGATGCAAGTTGAAGATGGTTGGGTTGGTCTTGAAAAGTGGTTGATCCCACAGGTATACCAACTAATTAATAATTAGCCGCTAAACAAGGTGAGTTAGGTGAAACCTACTCGCCTACTAACACACTCCTGTTTATTGAGAATAACGCATTTTAAAGGGAAAACGATGGCTAACATACTGTGTGTAGAAGACGACATTGATATTTCACGTGGCATAGCAGAGTTCCTTGAACACCAACACGTACTTGATTTTGCTTATAACGGCAAACAAGCATTAACCTTTATTGCCACCAATAGTTACGATTTGATTTTGCTCGATCTAAATCTGCCATTTGTCGATGGGTTAGATGTATGTCGTACACTGCTAACCACGCAACTCACGTCAGTTCCTGTGGTCATTATGTCAGCTAGAAATACTGAAAAAGATATCTTAGCTGGATTTGATAGCGGTGCTTGGGATTATTTAGCGAAACCATTTTCCCTTGCCGAGCTGTCAGCAAGAATTACCGTATGTTTAGCAAAGGTATCTAATAACAGTAGCTCAAAGAATGAAATTAACTTAAATGATGTTACCTTGAACTGCGATGATATGACTATGTCGTTTAACAATACCTCCACGCAATTGCATCGGGTTGGTTTTGAGTTACTAAAACTCTTATTGCAAAAGGCACCCAATACCGTGAAAACCGAGCATATTCATAGATTTTTATGGAATGAGGATACACCAGACAGTGATCCGCTCAGGGCACATGTATACAAGTTAAGAAAACAACTGAAGACCACATTTGGCCAAGAGTTTATTACCACCATTCGCGGTGTCGGTTATAAGTTTCAACTCGACGACCAAGAAAAGTAGGCTTTATCTATTATGATACTTAATCTAAAACTGACTGAAGCGCCAAGTTTATCAAGTAGACTCGTCAGAGTTTTATCACTGCTTAGCTTTTCAATCGTGATGCTTTTTACTGGCGCCATCTTGCTGATCTCGTATGCCTTTGAAGATATATTATTAAATGACAGGCTAAAGCAAGCACACGAGCAAATAAAAAATGGCGGCCCAACACCTAACAACATGACCTTAATACAAACCCATAAAACTCTAGAGCCTGATTTGCTGCAAAAGCTACGTTACCTTGAATTAGATAGTAACCAAGAACGCGGAGAGTTTAATGTCGGTAACCACCACTATCACTATTTGGTAACCGAGCAAGGTACTTTACTATACGACACAACAGAAGCGGCCATAATACAACGTGCCTTAGATGATATTTTCCTAATATTATGCGTGCTTTTAATTCCCAGTGCATTACTCACCTACTGGGTAGCGCACCTGACAGCTAAGCATGCATTGAAACCATTTCATCAACTGCGTGAGATGTTTTTAAAAAAAACCAACACTTATCCATTGGAGCGCAAAACGTTTAACAATATTCAAGAAGTAGATGTGAGGGAAATAGCTGAAGAATTGCATCATGCATTACATCAAAAAGCTGCGCTTTTAGCACAGCAGGAAAATTTCAATCAAGGTATGGCACACGAATTACGCACCCCCCTGCAAGTTATGCAAAACTCTATAGAGTTATTAGCACATACTCAGAATGAAATAGTCTCAGTACCCGCTTTTAAACGATTAGGAAAATCAGTTCAACGAATGCAAAGACTAAGCAACGCCCTTTTATGGCTCACGTCACAGCACACCTATGATTGTCACATTGATGCAGCTGCCATCATACGAAAGACAATCAACAGCATGCAAGATTTGATGGCTGTCCATCAAGTAAAAACAAACATAGAAGTGAAACACCCTTGCCCAATCGCCATGCCAGAAGAAGTGCTTGAATTACTCGTATTTAATTTATTCAATAATGTCGTTCACCACGCATCTGCGGAACTAGAACAACGACACTGGTCAATATTAATTGACCAAACGAAGATACAATTTTTAAACGCAAGACCCAAAGAAAATGTCGTTCAAGCCAATGAACATTTTGGTATTGGGTTAACTTTAGTCACAAAGCTAGCGCAACGCTTTAATATCGGCTTTCACCTGACAGAGCATAGTGAGCAGTTCATTATTACGCTTTCAACTCACTCGCACTAATTATTGATACGCATAGAGTTAAAATTGATGGTACGCCAGTAATACAACAAAGAAGCTCACAAACTATGCCAATGGTAACTTGCGAGCTAATGCCCACTCTGACTGACAGCCTATTTACGACTTCATTGCTCCACTGCATATCACGTATTTAACATCGGTTATATCCACATAACTATACATGCTGGGTCTCACTCATTTCTTAATGGATCTACGGACTTTTAGACACAACAACCTGACTTTTGAACATATCCCCTAAACACCATTTTCTCTAAACTAGCCCTGTACTTAACAATAACCCAAAAGGAAGACACCATGTCATTCTCAACATTTTTTAAAACCCCTTTCAAAAACCTTATTGCTATTTTGGCTCTGAGTGTCAGCGCTTTTGCGAGTGCAGGTGCTGATACCGATACAGATGCCAATGGTGTCATCCTTGCCGGACATGATGCTGTTGCCTACTTTACCGATAATAAGCCAGTCGAAGGCTCTGCTAAGTTTACTGCCGTTCACAATGATGCAATTTATCGTTTTAGTAGTGCAAAAAACCGTGATACTTTTAAAGCCAACCCATCAAAGTACGCACCACAGTATGGCGGGTTTTGTGCCTATGGTATGACTTTTGGTAAAAAGTTTGAAATCGATGGCAAAGCGTTTGAAATCGTTGACGGTAAGTTATTTGTAAACAAAAACCTGAGTGTTTACAAAGCATGGAAAAAAGATGTTCCCAAGCACATCTCACAAGCGAACCAACAATGGCCAACTGTTGAAAAAGTGCCAGCAAACAAACTATAAGCAGCTTCAATAGCACGCCGTCTATCCGACGGCGTTTTGCTCTTTGGTTTTATCGACAATACGCGCGACGGTTAACATTGTTACTAAAGTTAATGTGCTCGAACAACGCCTGGAGGTTCTCCTAACGTATTCCGATACGCTTTTCGAAAGGCCGCTTCAGAATCATAACCACTTTTCTGAGCAATGTGCGCAACTGATAATTGTGTCGTTTTTAAAAGATGCCTCGCCTGACTCATCCGCCACTGTGTTAAATATTTCATGGGTGTTAAGCCTACTGTTTTACTGAACACATCCGCAAAGGTCGAACGACTCATAAATGCTTCTTGTGCTAACCCCTCCAATGTCCAAGCTGACTCAGGCCGCTGATGGATCGCATTTAACGCTTTACCTAACCTTGGATCAAATAAGGCGCTCAATACTCCTTTGCTTAAATCCCCAACTTCGACTTGCTGGCGCACCACTTCGATAAAAATCAAAAAAGCCATTTGATCAATCGCTGTATAGAAACCAGGCCGTTCATATTTTAACTCATTTAACATCTGCTTTATTAAAAACGCAATTCTATTCTCATCCTGCTTTTCTCCAGTTTTTATAACAACAACTTGAGGTAAAGCAGCTAATATTGGAAACAACAGTGGGTTTCGAAATTCAAAAAATCCACACACCATATTAGTAATATCGCCATCATTGCTCATTGGTGTATTAACGAGTTCGAGGGCAGGTTTTGCTTTTGAATTTGATATAATGTGGTGGGCATCATTAGGAAATACCACTAAATCATGTGCGTTTAACTGCTGAGCGTCTTTTCCATCAAAATGCAGCCAAGCGCTACCAGAACCAACTAAATGGAATGGAATACGCTTACTGCCACCCGTATCAATCGCCCAAGCGCCGCAAAAATCACCATTGACGTACACCTCTGCTTTTAAATCTAAGCGTGTAAGCAAAACACTCAGCGGATCAGGATCGCTCAAATAAATATTAGGACTTTCTGACATAGTTTCAGGCTTTAGGAATACAAAGGATTGAATTACCAAACAGTATACTTAATTTACGTTAAACAGAGTAAGAAAACTTCGTATGAATAAAGTAACTATCTACCATAAAGATTACTGTCCTTACTGCAAAGCAGCTAAGCAACTATTAACGCAGCAAGGGTTTGAATATAACGCCATTGACGTAACGAATGACCCCGTAGCCTTCGCCGCAATGGTTAAAAAAAGTGACCGTAGAACGGTGCCGCAAATTTTTATTGGTAACACGCATATCGGTGGCTTTGACGATTTACAATCTCGCTTCTCGAGTAAAAAATTTCCGTTCAACCAGTTAGAGATAGCTTAAGGAGTGGTCATGAATCAAATCTATATGACTTATCAACATGCCATCAAACAATTAGGTAGAGTCGACTTTATTGGTCCGCTATTACTGCGTGTTTATTTAGCGCCTATCTTTATACTCGCAGGATACAACAAGTTAAATAACATTGATAATGTAATCTATTGGTTCGATAGCTTAAGTATTCCCGCGCCAGAATTAATGGCCTGGCTGGCTGCGCTAACAGAGTTTGGCGGCGGTATTATATTATTGTTTGGTTTCGCTGTACGCTTAATCTCAATCCCGCTCATGGTTATAATGGTCGTAGCTGCAATTAGCGCTCACTGGCAGTTTGGTTGGCATGTTTTACCAGAAGCAGAATTAACCGTGCCCTGGGAATGGCGAAGTGATCTCATTGCTGAAGCCGGTATTCGTAAAAATAGGGCTATTGAAATTTTACAAGAACACGGAAATTATGCGTGGTTATCAGAAGCGGGACACCTGACTGTGTTAAAAAATGGCATTGAGTTTGCTGCCACGTACTTTATTATGCTATTGGTATTGTTTTTTAATGGTGCTGGAAGTTATGCGAGTATCGACTATTGGCTTACGCGTTATATGCGTAAATAAACGGCCACTGCCTATAACCAATTCAAACGATAATTCACACGACAAACGCGATTAAAATAATCTGAAATGGCTCAAGGTCAGGGTGTTAACCTTAATATATTGACGGTTAACCCTGATTTTTCTTCGTTCGTAACCCATTTAATTTGCGTGTGCTATACGCATTCAATGATCTGTCTTTGACATGTAAGGTGGTCGTTAAGCGTTTACAAATTAAAACCGATATAGGGGTAGCAAGTAACAGCCATGGCAGTGATAAGTGAGTAAGTCAGTAAGTCAGTGGATACGCATATTAAGTCCCATTAATTCAATCAGAGCAACTAACAAAGCATTTGATTAAAGAAATTGATTTATGTAGTTGCTAATTCTTTGTTTATAAAATCAAAAACGCGTCGAATTCGCCTATTAGTTCTGAGCTCTCGGTGAGTTACAAGCCATAATTCGGTTGAGAATGCACCTAATGCAGGCAAAACTTTCTCAACCGCCGCTTCTGTTTCTCCTAACTGTTCTTGAATAAACCCAATACCAGCCCCTTGTTTAACCAATTCCCAATACACCGCGTGGTTACTTGTCATAGTCGTAAAATTAGCTAACGAAACAGACATACCCCGGCGATTTAACATAGAAATAATGTCTTTTGGATCAGGTGTTCCCACATAATCCGCACTATTAAAATCACTTATCGTTTTTGGCCTCCCTATCGATTCTAGATAACCCGTTGTCGCATAAAGGTAAAAATTATCGTCTCTGACTTTCTTTGCAATTAAATCGGGCTGCGTCGGTCGATAAGACCTTAATGCAATATCAGCTTCTCTTCTTTTTAAATCACTACTGGAGTTCGATGCAATAACTTCAATGGTAATTTTAGGTTCCGCTTTTCTCAATCTAGCAATTATGCGAGGTAACTCATAAACTGCCATAATATCTGAAGCACTGACGCAAACGATGCCTTCCAATGACTCAGCTTTGCCTGAGGCAACAAGTGATAAAAAAGAGGCTGCATTTCCCATATCTCTGACACATGTGAGTAGTTCAAGACCACTCGGTGTCAAAGCGAGCCCTTTTCCTACACGCTCGAATAAAACAACTTGGAGCTCTTTCTCTAATGCGCTTACCTGCCTGCTCAATGTCGGTTGAGAGCAGCTCAGCGCCTTGGCTGCTGCAGATAAAGATCCTAATTCAGCTGTGGCAAGAAAGGCTCTCGCACGATTCCAATCAAAATCTATGGTTTTCCAATCTATTCCCATATGAATACCTAAAATGCATTTTTGACCGTATCTATTCATATTAGCATTGATACAATACTGACAATACAAACTTAGCTATCAAAG
Source organism: Pseudoalteromonas sp. MMG005 (assembly GCF_018101015.1). NCBI lineage: Bacteria > Pseudomonadati > Pseudomonadota > Gammaproteobacteria > Alteromonadales > Pseudoalteromonadaceae > Pseudoalteromonas > Pseudoalteromonas sp. MMG005. The sequence continues at coordinate 17,126 of NZ_JAGJEK010000025.1, forward strand.
TGCTTTATCATAATGCTCTCTGTTAGACGTCAATAAATTCAAGTAGGTATTCAATATGAGTAAAGCAGAAGAATTTTGGAATAAGACTTCCGCAAATTATGATAAATCTGAGGAGCGGTTTGAATATATTCATAATAAAACAGGGCGAAAAGCTGAAAATCACCTGAAAAATACAGATATCGTTTTGGACTTTGGCTGTGGAACCGGCACCAAGTCTTGTGAACTTGCAAATCGAGTAGAAGAAATTCATGCTATCGATATATCTTCAGAAATGATTGATATTGCAAAAAGCAAAGCCACCTCTAAAAATATTAACAATGTAAATTTTCAGCAAACAACACTCTTTGATGAGAGATATCAAGAAGGATCCTTTGATGTCGTCCTCGCGTTTAATATGCTACATACCGTGGACAACCCACTCAAAGTTATCAAAAGAATACATGAACTGCTCAAACATGATGGTCTCTTTATTTCTTCAACCCCTTGCCTAGCTGACAAGAAATCATTACTCGTTTCCCTGCAAATGTATCTGGTCACAATATTATCCAAAATAGGGGTAATTCCAATTGCAATACGTAGATACAAAAGTGCTCACATCGATGAACTCATTACCACGGAAAGCTTCCAACTAGTTGAAAGTGACCAAATATATAAAGGTGCTTCGAGTTACTTTATCGTTGTCAAAAAGCAATGATATTGAATGTTCGCTAGCCAAAAAGAGTTTTTTATGATCTATAGATTGAAATTAAGCTCTGCAGCCCTAAGTCAGGTGCTAAAATTCAGCGCTTTTATTTTACCAAATTAACAAAAATATTGTTCTTTTAACGGGCTAAATGATTCATTAACCAGATTAAAAATTACCGGTATATTTGATTTATAAAAGTACAGAGCACCGCTATTAAGTTACCTTAGGCTGATAACCGTTATGCTAAAGGAAGTAAAAAATGAATTATTGAACAAAAGAGACAATAATTCAGACAAGGAAAAGTCCCCACTATAAATACATCAGTACAAATGTGAAACTTTATCTGACTGAAAAATAGCACTAATCTTTACCCAACTCGCGTCGGCCAGCAACGATAAAAATATACAGTAAATTAAGAAGAGCCTGAAATCATGCAGGCCCTACTGGTATGCAAAAACTCTATCGAATAAATTTTGCCATAAACTGATCCACTAAACTTTCTTGGTCAACCAAAGAAGTTTGCGTATCTGACATGGTTTTTAGTGTTCTATCGGAGCTTTCAAGCGAGTCATTCGCTAACTGTGAAATGGTCACAGCATTGTTATTGAGTTCATTCGACACGCCCGACATTTCTTCAGTAGACGTCGCTATTTGGTAGTTCAAACTTGAAATATCATTTACGAGTGCATTAATACTCTCCAAGCTGTGTTTAGTCCCTTCAGCTTTGCTAACACATTCCCCTGACTTATCTACACCATTTTGAATTGCACCCACGGCACGCTCAGCGCGTTGGCGAAGATCCGCTATGATACTGTCAATTTCTTTCGTGGATTCTTGCGTTCTTTGTGCAAGGGCCCTTACTTCATCTGCCACAACCGCAAATCCTCTTCCCTGCTCACCTGCTCTTGCCGCTTCAATCGCTGCATTTAACGCGAGTAAGTTAGTTTGTTCTGATATCCCACGGATAACGTCAACAACCCCGCCAATGTTAACGGTTTGCGCGTTTAAATCTTCTATATCTTTTTGGGTTTTTGATAGTTCTTCCGAAAGTGCATAGTTGTTCTCCATATTTTCGTTAACAGCCATGCTTCCAGCCTTAACCGATTCTAATGCGGACTCTGATTGAGACGCCGCATTGGTTGTATTACTGGCAATTTCGGCAATGGTGGCCGTCATCTCATTAATGGCTGTTGCTAACGACCCAGTTTGAGCTTGCTGAGAGTTTAATAAGTCGGCACTGCGATTACATTCAGCCACCGTTTCATCAGCATGCTCTGTTACTGTACTACTTGAATCTTTTACTCGACCTAACACAGCCCTTAACTCGGATTCTCTGGCTAACAGCGCCAGTTCAATGGCACTAATATCATTAACGCGATCTAGATAAATTTTTTGCATAAGCGGGTTGTCATATACTTTCTTTGCTTTTTCACTCAACACTCTAATTGGCGCTAAACGAGAATACGTTAACGCAATAATACCTATCACAAGAACCGTCTCCAATATATAAGACCAAGGAGAAGCTAACGATGTTAAAAATAATGTGAGTACATAAAACGCGATAATAATTGCTATCATTTGACTAGATAGTGACCATGATTGCCTAGCAATTGATTCAGGTGGTGTGCCATTATTTAGTTGTGCATAGACTTTTTCAGCTCTATTCACTACATTTCTGTCAGGTTTGGTCCTAACTGACTGATACTCTACTATTTTCCCGTTTTTATCTGCAATTGGTGTTACATAAGCATTCACCCAATAATGGTCGCCGTTTTTACAACGATTTTTTACCATCCCCATCCAAGGCTTTCCTGAGCCAATAAAATCCCATAAGTTCTTAAACGCAACTTTGGGCATAGTGGGATGTCGTACAATATTATGTGGTTTCCCTTCCAAATCTTTTAGTTCAAACCCTGCTACTTCACAAAATTGTTTATTGGCGTATTTGATTTGACCATTTACATTGGTAGTAGAGAGTAAGTTATAGGTATTTGGGTAATCATATTCTCGATTGGTATAGTCGGATCTTCCTGTTGCCATAGTCTTCACTCAAACGATTAAAAAACAATAATAAATCATTACTTTAGCCTGAATGTGACAAAAACTAAGAAAACTTTGTTGCGGATCAAAAACAGCAACACTTAGATTAATATTTAAACAAGCAAAAAGCAGACGCATGATTAAAGCTAGCAGAAATAAATAAAATTACCGAAAAGTAATTTAAATGATTAAATCTAATGAGGTTTATGGATTTTATGAAGAAAGAAGATATGGCGTCCCCAAGGGGATTCGAACCCCTGTTACCGCCGTGAAAGGGCGGTGTCCTAGGCCTCTAGACGATGGGGACGCAGAAATTGATTTGCAAATTATTATTTGCTATTCCTGCGTTAGATGAGACCAAGCCTGTGAGGCTAATGACCTTACTCTTAATTGCAGAAAAATATCTGTGTCACTAGGACTGGTTATTTTAACTCGCACCATATGAGTTTAACGTACTCTACCGAAGTAAAGTGGCGTCCCCAAGGGGATTCGAACCCCTGTTACCGCCGTGAAAGGGCGGTGTCCTAGGCCTCTAGACGATGGGGACGCAGAAATTGATTTGCAAATTATTATTTGCAATTTCTGCGTTAGATGAGACCGAGCCTGTGAGGCGAATGACCTTACTCTTAATTGCAGAAAAATATCTGTGTCACTAGGACTGGCTATTTTAACTCTCACCATATGAGTTTAACGTACCCTACCGAAGTAAAGTGGCGTCCCCAAGGGGATTCGAACCCCTGTTACCGCCGTGAAAGGGCGGTGTCCTAGGCCTCTAGACGATGGGGACGCAGAAATTGTTTTGCAAATAATTTTGCTATTTCTGCGTTAGATGAGACCAAGCCTGTGAGGCGAATGACCTTACTCTTAATTGCAGAAAAATATCTGTGTCACTAGGACTGGTTATTTTAACTCGCACCATATGAGTTTAACGTACTCTACCGAAGTAAAGTGGCGTCCCCAAGGGGATTCGAACCCCTGTTACCGCCGTGAAAGGGCGGTGTCCTAGGCCTCTAGACGATGGGGACACAATGTATCATTTAAGATGATAAATCTGTGTCACTAGGACTGGCTATTTTAACTCTCACCATATGAGTTTAACGTACCCTACCGAAGTAAAGTGGCGTCCCCAAGGGGATTCGAACCCCTGTTACCGCCGTGAAAGGGCGGTGTCCTAGGCCTCTAGACGATGGGGACGCAGAAATTGTTTTGCAAATAATTTGCTATTTCTGCGTTAGATGAGACCAAGCCTGTGAGGCGAATGACCTTACTCTTAATTGCAGAAAAATATCTGTGTCACTAGGACTGGTTATTTAAACTCGCACCATATGAGTTTGTTTACTATAAATTACTCGAGAATTTACAGCAATGACATCATCTAATAAATAGATGGCGTCCCCAAGGGGATTCGAACCCCTGTTACCGCCGTGAAAGGGCGGTGTCCTAGGCCTCTAGACGATGGGGACACTTAAATGTGTACTCTAGGACAATGCACTATGATAATTTGGTGGAGCTATGCGGGATCGAACCGCAGACCTCTTCGCTGCCAGCGAAGCGCTCTCCCAGCTGAGCTATAGCCCCAAACCTAGCAAACTTTGAAAGATTTATCTTTCGTGTCTGTATCGCTGAGTGCGGGCCGCATTCTATGCAGGCACACAAACAAAGTCAACAGTTTTCACGGAACTTTTTATCGAGCGTTCTAAAAACCACCAACTTGGTGCTAATATAACCACACCGCCATCATGTTTCAATTAAAACCCTTGTTTTTGTTCAAAAAACTACCAATAGTCCACTCAAGTAATAATCAATCATAAGTATATGAGTGATTTAACATGATAATCCAACAGTAAGCACCCGATTGATTCATTTTATTTACAGTCATTGGCCAATGAAAGTATGCGTAAGTACCCATAGCCCTCTCTTCTATCACCTATGAAGCCATTCCACTTCTATAGGTAACCAGCTCTCCACCATAAATAGAGAATCCCGATTCAGAGGAATACTTTCACGATTCACGTAACCACAATCAATTTAACTCCCAACATCAAAGTAAAGTGGTTCGCCAGCCATTAACAAATACGGCGGCTATTACACGACTCAGCTCAAAAAATGACGCCGTAACAAGCTGCGCTATTTATGCGTGCTTCTTGTTGACCTCCCCGTGTTGCTTTACTCGTTATAGTTACTCTTACTGATTAGGGGCTGTTGATCTTTCAGGTTCATTTTTGCAGCCGTTTGATTGGGTTTTATACAAGGCAGAGGTTGCGTGGCATGGTTATTCCATGTGAGTCAGCCGATAACACAGTAGAAAAGCCAATCAAGCGCTGCCTACCGGTTCTTTTGAGCACCCCTTTCTCTTTGTTGCTTAATATTCGCTTAGATTACTAAGCCACATTAAGCGCCGCGATAAAAGAGAACAAAAATAGAACAGCAAAGTTCAACAGCTCCTAGATAATTCTTACTCATTGGCACCTCTATGCTGCTCATTCATATGAAGCTCAATACTGCCAACTTATAGATTAACCCCTGCCTAATCAGCAAGAGTTACAACAAATGGCTATAAAAACAACACGTAAAAGCTAATGGCATACTCCATATTGCAGCAACATTGAGCGCCTTCTCAATTCAACTAAAAAATAAATTCCCTATAGGTAATAAATGAAGAGCTAAAGAAAATTGGCGATAAAAACCGCATATGAACTAATTTTGTAACTTCAAGTGTTGACTCTATTTCAAGTCTCCCTATAATAGCGCCCCACAATGACGCAGCAAACGTTGTTGATTTAGATATGGGTCGTTAGCTCAGTTGGGAGAGCATCGCCCTTACAAGGCGAGGGTCACTGGTTCAAGTCCAGTACGACCCACCATTATCTAAATATTCTATTTGGGTCGTTAGCTCAGTTGGGAGAGCATCGCCCTTACAAGGCGAGGGTCACTGGTTCAAGTCCAGTACGACCCACCAAATAGAATTATAATCTGGGTGATTAGCTCAGTTGGGAGAGCATCGCCCTTACAAGGCGAGGGTCACTGGTTCAAGTCCAGTATCACCCACCACTTTTTGTGGACATCAGATTATTTTGCAATTCTAAAATGGGTCGTTAGCTCAGTTGGGAGAGCATCGCCCTTACAAGGCGAGGGTCACTGGTTCAAGTCCAGTACGACCCACCATTTTAGAAACATTTGCGGGTCGTTAGCTCAGTTGGGAGAGCATCGCCCTTACAAGGCGAGGGTCACTGGTTCAAGTCCAGTACGACCCACCATTTTTATTATGGTGGTTGCAAATATTGATTATTTGGGTGATTAGCTCAGTTGGGAGAGCATCGCCCTTACAAGGCGAGGGTCACTGGTTCAAGTCCAGTATCACCCACCAAATAATCAAAAAACTATATGTGGGTGATTAGCTCAGTTGGGAGAGCATCGCCCTTACAAGGCGAGGGTCACTGGTTCAAGTCCAGTATCACCCACCACATATAGGTTTAGAATCCTTTTTACCCTTATACTTCATCTCTCTTTTCAGCTATATTTTTCGCTGAATCAATTACGCGAATTAAATTTTTTTGTCCACATAAAAGCTATTTCAAAAACCGCATTAACCGACTAAACTATTCACAGCACTATTTATTATAAGTTATTCATTTGCATGAGTGTTCAGCCATTTATCAACACCAAAATCTTAATTGTTGAAGAGCAACCTTTGGCGCTTAGCCATATGAAGCGCTCACTAGAGCAGTTAGATTTTCGTAACCTGAAATTTGCTGAACATGCACAAGCCGCGATAGAACACTGCCGAATTGATAAATTTGACCTCGTCATTTGCTCTTTTGATTTAACTAAACGTCAAGATGGTTATCAACTTTACGAAGAGTTAAAAAGTAAACGCCTTGTCAGAAATGCCACTTCCTTTATTTTTGTATCCGCCGAAACCAGTGGAGAATTGGTCCACAGTGTTATTGAATTGCAACCGGATGACTTTTTAGTAAAACCATTCACTATCAAAGAACTTCGAAGTAGGATTGAGCGCGTTCTTAAACGTAAACAATCTTTAAAAAAAATCTACACCTTTATTGATGATGGCAATGATTCAAAAGCTGTTAGGTTCATTGATGCAGAACTTGATAAGCGTGGACATACCCACAGCCCTATTTTACTAAAACTCAAAGGGGAAGCATTACTGCGCCTTGGCCGAGTTAAAGATGCAAAACAATTTTATAAATCTGCCTTGAATGTACAGAAATTTACATGGGCAAAAATTGGACTTATCGAAGCACTTATAGCTAATAACGAAGATGCGCTTGCTCAGCGTATGCTTAAAACCATGCTTGAGCGCTCTGAGACACGTTTAATTGCCCTAGACCTACTTGGGCGATTAGAAATTAAGTTAAGCCAGTTTGAAACGGCTCAGGGCTTCTTAAGTGAAGCATCCAAAATTGCCCCCCGTAACATTGATAGACAAAAGTCTCTAAGCCGCATTGCTTTGATAAACCACGATTATGAACGCAGCTATCATGCACAAAAAGACATTGCCCAGTACGCTAAGCATTCAATTCATGATAACCCCGAAATATACCTAAATACTGTGAGAGCCGGAATCGATTTCGCCTTAAGCACAGACCAAACTGAACAGATCAGCCGTATTACCCGGCAAACTCAGCAATATTTGGGTGAACTCAAAAAGCAATTCCCAAACGCTGATAATCAAGCGCAAATAGATGTACTTAATGCTCGTATTCATTATTTAAAAGATGAAAGTAGAAACGCCCGAAAACTCATTGAGCAATTAGAAGATGAGCCATCCATACGCTCAGTTGACGCCTCCTTGGATAAAGCGAAGGCGTACCATGAACTGGGGTTCCACCACAAAGCTCAAGAGCTGTTCGCGCAAATTGTGGCACATTGTGAACGCCACGATAATGTAAGTGATCCTATTACCATGCACTATATTCAGCAGCAGCAAAGTGAACGTCGTGATATCACCATGGGCCCAAAAGAATTAAACAACCATGCGGTCAATCAATTTAATCGTGGCCACCTTGATATGGCTTTAGAAGCATTTTCACAAGCTTTTCGGATTATGCCAAAAAACGCGAGCATTGCCCTTAACCTCCTACAATGTTTGCTTGATAACACGGGTAAGAATGGCCAAACATTCAATTCAACATTAGCAAAAAAGTGCATTTCAACATTGAACAGCAGCAGTACATTAGAACCCGAACAAATCACTCGATTGGATAAACTAATAGCTCAACTTAAAGAAATGGGCTTATCAGTGGATTAATCTGACACTTTTACCATTGAAAGCGCATTAACACAGTACCTTAAGCCACTAGGCTTTGGCCCATCAGGGAAAACATGCCCTAAATGTGCATCACATACATTGCATACGATCTCAATACGTTGCATCGCATGTGAGTCATCGCCAATATACGCAATTGCATTTTCAGTTGCAGGTTGCGTAAATGAAGGCCAACCAGAACCACTATCAAACTTCTCTTGCGCATCAAATAACAGGTTATCACAACATGCACAGCCATATTTACCAGGCTCAAATAAAGTACAACTACCGCCACTAAAGGGCCGTTCCGTGCCCTTGTTTCGCGTAATATAATATACCTCTTCTGGTAATTGAGATTGCCACTGAGCCGCTGTTTTTTCGACTCTGCGCGAAGGCATTGGGTTACCTTCATTACTGAATCTTAATATATCGCGCCATTTAAGCATGTTTATTACCTCAGTTAATTAATACATCATTAAAATAATTTGGAAATTCATTTGCTAAACACTCAAGCTGCGGCTGAATTCGAGTCATACAAAAGTCAGGGCGGATCAGTCATATCATAATGCTGATAATGCTCCTCTGATGAAACAAACAAGCGTAAACCCAATACCAGAGTTTCCACAGCCCGTTCTTAGGAGCGTAAGTCAATCATATCTGTTTTTTGAGCCGAGCTAACACAATAAACAGCACTATGATATTTACGCAGTAACTGGTGCTCAGCTTTTGCACTATAAATCATTGAGTATACTTTGATCAGTACTGACAAAGGCACTATTTAGCCGTCAAATGTTGCCCTCACGCCCTCTGAAAATAACTCGTTAGGCGTGTGCAGCGCCAAATCCCCCTGATCCACGTTACACACAGCACGTATCGACATAAAACGGCTTCTGTTGTACATCTGTGATAGGCCCCACCAAGCCATAACATCAATATCAACAGACTCACCATCTACCTTATTACAATCAATATACTCCGTTACACCCGTATAATAAGACCTCTAGGTTTTTAATTTACTTTCGGGTTCTGGCCAGTCATTGAAAAAACAGACCAAATAACGGCTTTTCACTAAATACAAAATCACCCATAACAGCATCACCATCTGCACCGCTAAATAAAATGAAAATTGATAGTAACTTTGCGATGCTTGCAAAATTAACCATATTAGGTCAGCTGCTGCCGTGATGAGTAAAGGCCAACGCATATATCGCCAGTATTTAGCCAACACTTGCGAACTTGTTGGCCTGCGCAATGAGAAAATGACCGTCGGGACCAAGGCGATTGTACCAATGGCCAAAGAGACAAAAAAGTGTTGTTTAGACTGAAAAAATAGTGACATAAAATCTAAATCAGGCCGCCTAGCTACCGCAGAAAAAATCCACAACAAGTAAGCACGTAGTAATACTAACAGAGTAAGATTAAACCCAATTGGGGTTCTATACACACCATATTTATCCCAATACTCTGGGCCATATTGCTTCATAACAACACTCCGGCCACCAGCAAGGAGCCCACGACTAATGAGTCATTACTGGTAACGCTTCAGTTTCAATTATTCGTGCTCAGAAAATAATGCAACAAGTGCATCTTCATCAAGCACATCAATGCCTAAATCTTGTGCTTTCGTTAATTTAGACCCCGCCTTTTCACCTGCAACGAGCGCATGAGTATTTTTAGAAACACTGCCTGACACTTTCGCACCGAGTGCTTGTAAGCGTGCTTTAGCATCATTACGATTTAGCTGAGTTAAAGTCCCTGTCAGCACATAGGTCAGCCCTTCAAGCGGTTGACTTAATGATGACTTTTCAGCGATGTCTGGCCAGTTAACACCAACTTCAATAAGCGCACTCACGACGGTTTGATTGTGCGATTCATTAAAAAAGGCATGTAAATGCTGCGCAACAATAACGCCCACATCACTGACTTCTTGTAAACTATCAATGGTGGCTACTGAGACTTTTTCAAGCGTTAAGTAATGATTGGCAAGATTTTGTGCCGTTGCCTCACCGACTTCCCTAATACCGAGCGCATAAAGAAACTTGGCCAAAGTCGTTGTTTTGGCGTCCTCTAACGCAGCCACCAAATTTTTCGCTGATTTTGGCCCCATACGTTCTAATGATTCAAAATGCCCTTGCTTTAATATGAACAAATCAGCAGGTGTATGTATCAGCTCTCGGTCAACCAGCTGCTCGACAATTTTATCCCCTAAGCCATCAATATCTAACGCTTTGCGCGATGCAAAATGCTTAATGGCTTGCTTTCGTTGTGCTTGGCATACTAAACCACCGGTACATCGCGTTGTAGCCTCTCCTTCTACTCGCTCAACATGAGAACTACACACTGGGCATGAATCAGGGAATATAATGTCTTTTACATCATTCGGACGCCGCTCTAACACGACTTGCGTCACTTGTGGGATCACATCCCCTGCTCTGCGCACAATGACAGTATCACCAATTTTAACGCCTAATCGTTCAACCTCGTCACGGTTGTGCAAAGTCGCGTTAGACACAGTCACCCCCCCCACAAACACGGGCTCAAGGCGTGCGACGGGTGTAATTGCCCCCGTTCGGCCTACCTGAAATTCCACATCAAGTAGCTGCGTGATTTCTTCCTGTGCTGGAAATTTAAATGCAATCGCCCACCTCGGTGCTCGCGCAACAAAGCCCAATTGCTGTTGATAAGCCTTGTCATTCACTTTAATAACGACCCCATCAATCTCATAGGGTAACTCTGTACGACGCTGCATAATATCTTGATAATATGCCAATGCAGACTGTGCTCCAGAAACCAACTTTGTTTCTGGACACATAGGCAGTCCCCATGCTTTCAACTGTTCAAGCTGCGAAAAATGCGTTTCTGGTAAATCAACCCCAGTGACAACCCCCATAGAGTAAGCGTACATCATCAGAGGTCTTTTAGCTGTGACCTTGGAGTCGAGTTGCCTCAAGCTCCCTGCGGCTGCATTTCTAGGGTTTGCAAACGTTTTCTCATCTTTCGCGGCTGCCGTTTCATTTAAACGTGCAAACCCTGCGCTATCCATAAATACTTCACCACGCACTTCCACTTCTTCAGGAATATTGTCTCCCCGCAAACGCAGTGGAATATTGCGTATCGTTTTAACATTCGCCGTTATATTCTCACCTACTTGCCCATCACCACGTGTGGCGGCTTGTACAAGCGCACCATTTCGATACAAAATAGACACCGCTAACCCATCTAACTTGGGTTCACAACAAAACTCTAACTCTTTACTTTCAAGCAATCGCTCTTTGATGCGACGGTTAAATGCGCTGAACTCTGTTTCATCAAATGCATTATCTAACGATAACATAGGCACCTGATGATTAACTTGCTCAAACTTACCAAGTGCTTCACCGCCTACTTTTTGTGAAGGTGAATCTGGAGTGAGATACTCAGGGTGAGCTTGCTCTAATGCCATTAGTTCACGCATCATACGATCATACTCAGCATCGGGAATAGAAGGGTTGTCTAGCACATAATACTGATAATTATGTTCCTCTAATTGCTGCTTTAATAACTGAATTTGTTTATTAATTGACTCTGACATCTCAACCTCTGGAAAAACAAAAGCCACGAGTGTGCGCGGCTGCAGCTCGTGGCTTATAAAAACGGCGATGGCGCCTAAACTTTAACTATGCAGCGTATTCACGTACTTTTTCTACGTAGGCACGCACGGCGTTCACAGACAAGGGCTCTCGATTGCTATCTAACACTGTCGCGCCAAACTCATCAGCTAACTTTTTAGCCGCACCATGCAACATGTTAAAAGCGGCTAAACTATCACCCTCACATGGCAGCGTCATAAATAAGCTCACACCCGCAGTACCAAACTGTTCCATATTGTCTATATCGAATGTGCCTGGGTTAAACATATTAACTAAACGAAATAGCACTGGCCCATTACCTGATGGCTCTACATGACGATTAAAAAAGCCTTCGTCTGAATACTTAAAACCCAAACTCAGTACTGTTGGTAACAAACGAGAACCAGCCATTGTTAGCCCTTCAGGCATCGCTATATGCAATATAATAAAATCACTTGGTTCTTGTGATGAGTGCTCTGCAGCGCCTGTCGTTGGCGTTTCAGTCTCACTGTCTGTTGACACATTTTGAGAGTGCTCATTCGTATCTTCTTCAGAGCTATTTATGACAGTTCCCTCATCAACAGCCGCAAAATTCATTTCACCCATGTCAGGCTCATCATTATTTCGCAAAGAGTCTGTTTGCACAGGTTCAGGCTCTTTTTCTCGTTGCTGTTCTTGTGGCTGTTCCTTTTTACGAACAGACCATAAACCATGGATCAGTAATCCACCAATTACTAACGCGCTGATCACGATTAGCGCCCATCTCAATTCTGTGGCCATTGCTCACCTTTTTATTCTCATGCTTGTGCCATCTGCACTGCTTGTTCTACGTCAACGGCAACCATTCTCGAAACACCAGGTTCCGCCATAGTTACCCCCGTCAGCCTACCAGCCATTTCCATCGCTATTTTATTATGACTGATGTATATAAATTGCACCGAATGTGACATTTCCTCCACTAAACGACAAAAGCGTCCAACATTGGCATCATCTAGCGGTGCATCAACTTCATCTAACATACAAAAAGGTGCTGGATTCAGTCTAAATATAGAAAATACCAATGATAATGCGGTCAGCGCTTTTTCTCCACCACTTAGCAAATGAATTGTGGAGTTTTTCTTTCCTGGTGGCCTCGCCATGATACTGACGCCACTTTCTAATAAGTCATCACTTGTCAGTTCTAAGTATGCACTACCTCCGCCAAAAACTTTAGGAAATAACTCTTTTAAGTCATCATTTATTTGGTCAAATGTGGTTCTAAATCGTATTTTCGTCTCTTTATCTATTTTGCGGATTGCATTCTCTAATGTCTTCAGTGCCGATGTTAAATCATCCAGTTGATCATCCAAATAAGTTTTCCTCTGCGCAGCCTCATCAAATTCTGTAATGGCGGCTAAATTAACCGCACCAAGTTCATTTAATGAAGAAACCGTCTGGTTTAACATAGTTTGTAAACCCGAAATATGTGCGCCATCAAATAAGTTGGCCTGTACTTTTTGCAAGTCTTGATCTAATGCCTCAAGGGGCTCTAACGCCGCTTGTGCTTTAATCGCCAACCCTTGTTCCTCTAGCTGGTGCTTTTGCAATAACTCTTTAAGTCGAGCCACTTCACTGCTTGCTCCCTTTAAACTCACCTGTTTTTGTTGTAGCTGAGTTTTCGCTGCTTGTAATTGTACAGTCAGTGAATCGATAGCAGTCTGTTGTTTTGTCTGCTCGGCCAATAAGCTGACAATTTGCTCATCGACATCAAGCATAGGCTCCTGAAGTAATTGCTGCTCATCCAATAACCCTTGCGCCCTTTCATGCGCCACATCAAGACTTTTTTGCACATGGTCAACTTTTGATTGTGCCAGTTGCAGGGTACTTCTAGCTTGCTGTTCTTTCAAGGTTTGTGCGTGTACATTCGCTAATGCACGATCTTTGTCGCGCAGTGCATGCTGCTGAGATTGTGCTTTTAGCTCGTAATCGGCTTTAGAAGCTGTAATGTGCAGTTGATGCTGTGATAAACGTGCTTGCGATTGTTCATATGCTGTTTGTAGTTTGGCTAATGCAGCTTGTTCAGTACGTAACTGACCTGACAACTCAGCTTGTTTTTTTTCCAGCATAGCATAACTTTCATGCCACTGTTCCACGGCTGATTTGAGCATTTCGTGGCGTGATTGCAATCCTGCAACTTGTTGCGCTAAAGCGTGTATTTCTTCCTTATTAACAACTTCAGCATGAGCGCTTTGTGCCCTTTGGGCTATCAAAGTCTCCACTTCCTCTTCCAGCTTAGTCAGTTGAGACTCCGCTTGCGGTACTTGTTGCTGCAACGCCCTTAACTTTGCATGTTGGCTCAACAAGCTATCTGAATCAGTGTGTTTGAGCGTCGCACGCCAATTTTTTCCATATAAGGTCCCAGCCCTGTCGACCCCCAAAACCCAAAACTGTGAGGGATTAAATGACTCCCCTTGCGCTAACAACTGAATGTGATTTAATAGTGCTGGATACACACCATCTACAATAACTTCCGCAACAGACCCACTTATTACACCAGAAGCATCAGGCCACACAGCATCATCTGCAGCAGATGTGGTGACTTTCAAATGATTTAACCCAAGTAATGCCCTTTCCACTGGTACTTCAAACCCTGCTTTCACTCTTAATTCACTCAGTAAAGAAACATAAGGCTCACTGTTTTCTGGATCTAGTACTCCAGTCAGAGCCTCTATACTTGCAACCAAAGCTGTATTCTTTTGTTGGTGACTATCAAACGCCTGTCTAGCCACATTTAAATTACCGGTCAGTGTATCTGTTATGTTTTGCTGGTCTTGAACTGAGGCTTGCAACCTAGCAACCTGGCGTGTTTTCGCTGCTAATTCATGTTGCACATCGGTGAGCTTTTTACTTGGATCTTCTTGCCCTAAAACTTGTAATTGCACTTCACATTCGCGATACTTTTCTGCTGTATGCTTTTCATGCTGCTGGCATTGTGTATACTGCTGCTCCGCTTTAATATGAGATGATTGCGCACGTGCTACTTCGTCGGCCAACTGCTGTTGGTGCGCTTCAACGCTCTGAAACTCTTGCATTATCTGCTGGCAATATACTTCCAACTCTTCTAATTGAGTATGTGATGCAAGCACACTGTTTACACAGTCTTGTAACGCCCCATCTAGCACGACAATATCAGCTTGATTGATTTCTAGCTGCGCACGCTCTTCTATGACACTTTTACGGTGTTTATCTATTTGCGCCTGTAAGCCGCGAGATTTGTCTATAAAATGTATTTTTTGTTGTTCTGCTTTAGTCAAACTAGTATGTGTTTTATGCAGGCTCTGACGTTGTTCAGCTGCACTATCTGTAAGCTGCGCAATTTGGGTATCAAGGGTTGCCAAAATATCATTATGCCCACTATGCGCAACATTCAAAAAATCGATTTCTGAGCGTACCTTTTCTATATGGTGTAATTTTTGTTGCTGTTTTTCGTGAAAATTTTGCCATTTAAGCACCGCAAGTTGCCCTTTATAAGTGCGTTCTTGCTGTTTAAGTGTACGGTATGATTGTGCGTCTTTTGCTTGTATTGCAAGCCTATCTAGCTGTAATTGCAACTCTTTCCGGACATCGAGTAGACGTTCTAAATTTTCTCTGGTACTTTTAATTCGAGTTTGAGTTTCACGCCGGCGCTCTTTATATTTTGATACCCCAGCCGCTTCCTCTAAAAAAGTACGCAACTCTTGTGGTTTACTCTCGATCAGCCGCGAAATCATGCCTTGCTCAATAATGGCATAACTACGAGGCCCAAGGCCAGTACCAAGAAAAATATCCGTGATATCACGTTTTCGACATTTACTGCCATTAAGAAAGTAAAGTGATTGACCGTCTCGCGTTACGAGTCGTTTAATAGACACCTTGCTTCGGTCGGCCAGGGTTCCTGGTAAACGACCTTGTGCGTTATCAAACATGAGCTCAACTGACGCTTGCGATATAGGCTTTCGATTCGTTGAGCCGTTGAAAATTACATCAGTCATCGCATCACCACGCAAATTCTTCGCCGAGCTTTCACCAAGTACCCATCGTACGGCATCAATAACATTCGACTTTCCACAGCCATTGGGACCAACAACACAGGTCATTTGATCAACAAATGAAATTTTCGTGGGTTCAACGAAAGACTTAAAGCCCGCAAGTTTAATACTACTTAAGCGCATATACTAATTAGCTACTCATTAATATGAATATGTACAAACAAAAACATAGTTATTGGTGACGTTTGATATTATCTAAAATAATACCTGTCGCCATTGCCACATTAAGAGATTCCGCAACACCGAACGCAGGGATGGTTATAGGTGTATTTATGTACTTACTTACGGGCTCTCGGATACCGTGCGATTCGCTTCCCATCACGAGTACCCCCTGAGTGGAAAACACCGTTTTATGTACATTTTCGCCATTTAAATACGCGCCATATATAGCACCCGAGTAAGACGCTAAAAATTCAGTTAAATCACAACGCACCACATTAATGCGAACAAAAGAGCCCATCGTTGCACTGATCACTTTTGGGTTTAGATGATCGGCACAATCTTCACTGACAATAATTTGCTTTAATCCGTACCAATCAGCAACACGAATAATCGTCCCCAGATTGCCAGGATCTGATACACCGTCTAAAGCCAAAACCATACCTGAGGTATCTATCTCACTCCCCTTTGGAAACGGCACCACAGCAATTGCTGCACTATTACTCACTAACGTACTTACTTTTGTTAAACTTTCACTATCCGCTTCTGTTACCTTAACGCCCTGCAACTTTAGTTGATAGCTAGACAAAAACTCTGCCGTTGCAAATAGTTGTTCAATTTTTAGACCTGCATCTAGTAATTCAAGGACATTCTTTTCTCCTTGAACTAAATATAGTTGATGCTGTTTGCGGTATTTTTTTTGCGCTAAAGCACGCAAGAGTTTGGATTGGTTCTTAGAGATCATAGCCACCTCAGTGTTGAGTGACGAAGATTATACCTGAGGTAAAGAAGATTGCGAATATCTCTTTGTATTGAAAAGGCGAAACAGTGGTTGATCCATTTCCCAAAAAAATAAGGCTCATATGAGCCTTATTTTGTACCTTGGGGAGTGATTAATTAAAAGTAACAGTCACTTCTTCAGAACAAATGTCTACAGAGTTAACTGATGTACATACTTTATATACATATTGACTTTGTGTAGCGCGACGAATGAAATCACGATACGCGCCGGTGTTCAAAGTCGTCGCCAGTAGCTCGCCATCACGGTAAACATCAACGGTTGATGTCGCCGCGCCTTGATATGATAATTCGATACGAGCAAAACCCAATCTTGTTTTGTTTGCACGCTTTACTTTGAGCTCTGGTGCAGTATCTGAATCACCGGCAACCACCACATCCATAGATCTTGAATCAGTCAATCCCGTGGCATCTGTTACGGTTAACGTCACTGGATATAAACCCGTTGCGCCATAGACATGTACAGGGTTTTGTTCTGATGATGTATTGCCATCACCGAAATCCCATGCCCAAGTCGAAATGTCATCATTTGCATCTCGGCTACCGTCAAAAAAGCTGACTTGTAACGAATCTACAACAGGTAAGAAATCTGCTTCAGGGGCTCTTGGACCTACTTCACCAAGACCTGTCAGTGTTAATGCCCACTGATTAATTGACCCAGTATCTTCAGCATACGTATCGACCACTTTTAGTGTCCAATCACCTTGTGCAACTTCACCATTAAATGCACTTGATGCAAAGGATTGATTGATATCGTCCGCGCCACCGCCTGCTTTATTATGTAATGTTGCGGTAGTTCCTGCTGGTGAGGTTAGCGTAACAACCAAGTCACCAATATAAGTATGTGATATATCAACTAATGTGTCTGAACCAAATATGGTTACTTCGTCTGACACATTGATGATAGAAGATGCACCTGTAGGATCATTATCTGGAATATCAACTTTCTCATTATTACTATAATCAAACTCAGTTAATCCTTGAGGGTTTACATATAAAGATAATTGACTGTCTTTACGTAAATCACCACTGGTTGCTTCAACAGTAAATGAGTAGCTGCCCCATTGAGTGTCCGCTGTTGTTGGCGCTGTTAATGTGAATGAGCCGCCTGGCTGCACTGTGCTTGTTGATAACACAGCCCCGGCTAAATCACTTGTTACAGCCAAGCTAATATCACCACTCCATCCTGCAACTGACGCAACTTCAAAAGTATAAGAAGCTGTTTCACCCGCAGTAATTTCTTGCGATACTGGTGTTGCTGATAGTCTAAAGCCTGGCGTTGGATCAGCTTCTTCCAACGCGGTTGCGACATTCAAGCGTTTGCCTGACACGGTCTTTCCGTTTAGAGCTGCATTATCATCACCAGAGTTCATGAGTAACTCTTTTAACTCTGCGGTCGTTAAATCAGGGTTAACAGATAACGCTAATGCTGCAGCGCCAGCAACATGTGGAGTAGCCATGGAAGTACCAGAGTAACTATCATAACCACCGCCAGGGACTGTTGACACAATCGCTGAGCCAGGTGCACCTAAATCAACACTGGTCAAGCCCCATTGCGAGAAGCTCGACATAGCATCAGTATGTGTTGTGCTGGCAATTGACAATATTGATGCATGCTCATAGCTTGATGGGTAGTGTGGGTTAGTATCATTATCAACCGCGCTATTACCTGCTGCTGCTACGAATAAAATGCCCGCTTCTTCTGAACTGGTTAATGCATCTGACATTGCTTGGCTAAAACCACCGCCGCCCCAGCTATTATTAGAGACTCTGACGTCAACACCAGCATTTCTTAAGCCCACTAAATAATCGATACATTTTATTGCATTTGCTGAT
This sequence comes from Pseudoalteromonas sp. MMG005, assembly GCF_018101015.1. Lineage (NCBI taxonomy): Bacteria > Pseudomonadati > Pseudomonadota > Gammaproteobacteria > Alteromonadales > Pseudoalteromonadaceae > Pseudoalteromonas > Pseudoalteromonas sp. MMG005. The sequence goes on from NZ_JAGJEK010000025.1 coordinate 35,588, forward strand.
GAACCACTGCCTGACGCATCTAAGAATTTACAACCAACTATGGATACCTGTTGATTTACACCAACAACACCTACGCCATCGTTACCAACCGCACCAATCGTACCCGATACATGTGTACCATGGCCTTGGTCATCCATAGGGTCACCTACATCTGTTATCGCATTGATCCCATGCATGTCATCAATATAACCGTTGTTATCATTGTCAATACCGTCTCCAGCTATCTCATTTGGATTGATCCACATATTGGCAGTGAGGTCTGGGTGAGTATGATCAACACCGGTATCAATAACCCCTACCACAACATCACGACTACCCACTGAAATATCCCATGCCTCTACGGCATCAATATCTGCATCAGCTGTACCGCCTGTTTGACCTGTATTATGAAGGCCCCAAAGTTCAGAAAACTTAGGGTCATCTGGAGTACCTTGAATTGTTAGTCGGTAATTTGGCTCAACATACTGCACTGCTTCATGTTCAGAAAGTGCCTTTATAACGGCTTTTGGATTCTTTTTATCTAGTTTAAATTCAGCTAAGCGACCTTTTAAGACGTGCTTGTAGCCGTCGTCTATTTCGTCTTTATTTACATCGGTAATTTTTGCGCTGACTAATTGACGAGCGGCCAACCTTTGCGCTTTGGTTGCACTTTCTTTAAATACAACAATAACAGAGTCATTTGTTGCACTTGAATGTTCAGTATCAGTTACAACGTTGATAGCAGCTTGCGAAAAACACGGTAGTAACGCAAGCGTCAAAGCAGATAGTTTTAATTTCATTGTTAGATCCAGTATTTTCTCATAATACTCAAAATGGTTTTGCCCACCATTTAAATATTATTTAAATTAATTTTAGTGTTCGTCACACTCGTTTTCGGATCTCTCAATATCAATAACATACTCGTTTTCGCGAACACCTGTAAAAAACAGAGTGCTATCACGTGTAAGGTCAGCACGCCTTACAACAAGCAATAAAATAAGCAACGACTAATAGATAACATTAAAAAAATTGATGCTGCAAGCGTAAATATGAAAAACAGTAAAAACTGATTAGCACATTTAAAAAATACATTTTTTTAACAAAATAGTATGAGTCTACTTCTTAGCTATCATGCCAAAAAAGCCATCCTTTTTGACTGAAAATTTAAAAACTCAACACAAAAAACACCAATCAATTGATTTAAAACAATAAATAATTCAATAAAATTACCTATATATTATAGGTTACTGCTTTATTACAGTGAGTTCAGGTCATAAGTGAACACACGAAAAATAAAATGTTAACAAAAAACTCAAAGGACAATGCACATCAACAATTACTCTTGCCAATGCAAAAGTGTGTTGCTCTTTGTGTATTGTATTTGTTTTTTGTATCGTTAAAAATCAGTGCCAATAGCCATGACTTACAAGAATCTCCACTATCAATAAGCATACACCCGTCTTTTTTAGCTAGGGCTCAACACACCAGTGCGCTAGTTCAACAAAACGGTACATTTAATAAAGCAACAATATATCAATCTAGTGACGATTTGAACTCCGTGAATGTATTACAGCTTGGGACATACAACCTCGCAAACATTACACAAGTAGGATCAAATAACACCATCAACTTACTACAGCAAGGCAGTAATAACTCTGCTGTAATTATACAAGAAGGTGATGCAAATATCGTCAACCTAACGCAATTAGGCGAACACGCATTCGTTATCCATCAGCAAGGTAACGATATGATAGTGAACGTCAGCGTTACAAAATAATTCAATATAGAACAGGATATTACTATGCTAAAAAAATCACTCATTACATGTGCCATTGCGCTTGCTCTTGGTTATGGTAATGCAGCACTTGCTGCTGATTCAAAAGACACAGGCAATACAATTCACTCAGACTTTATGGCAAATGCACAACAAAATAAAGTGGAGATCAGTCAAACGTCTACTAACCCTTCGATAGGTAATGCCGTTTCTGTAACACAAACAGGTACTGTCAATGGTGCACAAATTACTGTCACCGGTGACGATAACCAGCTGAGCAGTGTACAAGCCGGTGACAATAACTTACAAACGACCACCATCACTGGTAACGATAACCACCTTGCCAATAATCAAAATGGCAGTGATGCTAAAACACAAATCAATATTACTGGTGACGCGAATATGCTTGCGATTACTCAAGACGGCTTAGCGGGTTTGGGTAACATTGGTAGTCAAGTAATCACTAATATCAACGGTACTGACAACAAACTTAGCATTGAACAAGGCGACGGTGGTCATTGGACATTTGTGAGAGACTTACAAGGTAACGAAAATGAAATTAACGTTACCCAAAATGGCGAATGGGGCGAGGTTCATTTAAATAGCATTCAAGGCGATGATAATGAAATTGATGTCGAGCAAGATGGGTTTTGGAATGTTGCAACGGTTGATAGCCTAGAAGGACACGAAAACGAAATTGAATTTGAACAAGAAGGCGACCGAAACCGTCTAACCGTTGAAGCCATTGTTGGTGACGACAATGACATTAAAGTTGAACAAATTGGCGATAGCAATAAGTTAGAGTTTGCAGCTGTAACAGGAGATGATAATAACCTATCGCTTGAACAAAATGGCGATAACAATACGCTAACAAGTGGCTTATTTGAAGGCAATGATAACGAAGTTGTTGCAAATCAAGTTGGTAATACCAATACGCTAGAGTTGGATATACAAGGTAACGACAATGACTTTGATGTTCGACAAAAAGGCGATGATAACAAAGCCTATTTAGGTGTTATTGGTGATAATAATACCTTCTCAACGATGCAAGATGGCAACGAAAACAATAGCCATATCGCAAATTTTAATGGCTCAAATAACACATTCTCGATTGCTCAAACTGGTGGGGATTTAAACCACGCAACAATCCAAACCTCTTACCCTGATACATCATTAGAAACGTCTAACAACACTATTGATGTAACGCAAACAGGCAGTGAGAATGACGTGAGCGTTACACTTAGTAGTGTAATTGCAAGTAACGACAACACAGTTACATTTGTACAAGATGGTGGCCTAAATGCCATAGACTTAATGCTTGAAGGCACAGGTAATAGCATTGACATTGCACAAATTGGAGACATGAACATGGTCTCAGGTATCGATGGCGGGGCATTCCTATTGGCTGGCAATGAGCTGAGCTTAACAATCAACCAAACGGGTACTGGTAACCTTGTCGAAGGTGGTATGTCTCAATTAAATGGCGATGTTTCAATTACGCAAGTTGGCGACTTTAATACAACGACAGTAACACAAAAGTAATAGAGTATGACAAGGCAGTGCGGGCAGCTCCCGTACTGCTTTCATACAACTTAAGAGTCATTATTATGAATGCAGTACTGAAAATTTTCTTTTTCATAATTATTTCTACTTCCAATTCCATTCGTGCACAAGAAGATATTGGTGGTTTTTTATTAGATCAAAGCATTAGCCGATCTGGATACGAGTTTTATTATCAATTAAGCATGTTGTGGCAAGATATCCCCAATACATCAGGTGCAAGTGTTGTTATAAAAGAAACTTTAATTCCTCGTGCTGGGACTGTTTTAAAAGTTGAGCTCAATAACAAAATTGTTTATCAAACATTTATGGGGAGACGACTCAAACCGATTGATGAACAAGTCGAGCAGGCAGCCATTACGCTGGTCAACCTCATCGCATCAAACAACTTCAGTGAATTTAACCAAGACATGGCAAGCAGCGGTCTTTAATATGAAAAAAATACTCATTACTACCCTATTCATCTCACCACACTTACTGGCAAGTGAATTGGTCTATACACCAATAAACCCGAGCTTTGGCGGCAGCCCTCTCAATGCCAGCATGCTCATGAATAAGGCACAATCTCAGAATAAGCATAAAGCTCATACAACAGAAAAGACGTATGCGGAACGATTACAAGAGTCATTAGAACGTTCATACATCAATAAAATCGTTCGAGAGCTCACTGACCTCGCATTTGGTGAAAACCCAGCTGATAATGTATTCGGACAAGACTCAACTTTTATAAGTGGTGACTACGAAATTAAGATGATCACCAGCAACTCTGACAGTATCACTGTACAGATCACTAATTTAATTGATGGTGAAGTTGTGACCATCGAAGTACCTAGGTTTAACCCATGATAAAGTACACAATAAAAATAATAATGATGACTATACTATTAGGGTACACTGTAGCCTGTTCAAACATATCGCAAGTGCTTCCCCCAGATATTAAAATAGCCCAAACATTAGAACAAACAGATACGTTCTCCGAATTGCAAACGCTACCAAAACCGATGGGGAGTATCCCTGTATCGGTCTACTCATTTCGAGATCAAACAGGTCAATATAAGCCAATTGCTAATGTAAGCTCATTTTCGACGGCTGTAACACAAGGTGCTTCAGCTATATTAGTACAAGCACTCAATGAAACAGATTGGTTTATACCTGTTGAGCGAGAAGGTTTACAAAATATCCTAACAGAGCGAAAAATAATACGAGCTGCGCAAGACAGCAATACAGGCACAAAGAATAAACTTCCTCCACTGAAAACAGCAAAAATACTGATTGAAGGTGGTATTATTAGTTACGATTCCAACACAAAAACCGGCGGTCTAGGGGCCGAATATTTTGGTATAAGCACTTCTGAATTATACCGAGAAGATGTTATTTCTATCTATATGCGTGCTGTTGACGTAAGAACTGGAGTTGTTCTCACATCAGTTGCAACAACCAAAACGGTGTTGAGCCATGAGGTTAGAGCTGGATTTTTCCGTTTCGTTAGTTATAAGCGCTTAGCCGAAGCTGAAGCCGGCTACACAAATAACGAACCTATGCATATTTGTGTAAAGCAGGCGATTGAAAAAGCGCTGGTAAACTTAATTCAAAGTGGTATTAAAAAAGGAATTTGGTCACCTAAAAAACTCAGTTAGTATGGTAACGAGTTAACGCATCGGGGAAAAACTGTCTGGCCCAATTAAGTAACTCGATGCGATTACGCGATTTTGTCTTCTTAAAAGCACTGTATAAGTGTGTTTTTACCGTATGATCACTAATATGCAATTTGTTGGCTATTTCCTTATTCTGAGCCCCTTCTGCAATCAGCTTAATAATTGTTTTCTCACGCTTAGTTAAGTTATATTGCGTTTCATCAATCTCTGCAGCAGGTGTTATATTTTTTGTTTGTAAATGTTCCGATAACAACTCAGAGAATGTGCTACTAATTATGCTTCGACGAAACCACAACTCACCATCGATAATAGAACGGATACTTTTTAGCTGTACATCAGGCGTATCAGTATCATAAATCACACCTTTAATACCCGCCAGCAATGCGCTCCTTTCAGACACTGCTGTCTCTTTTACATTTACTAATACAATAGAGTTTCGTTTTGCAAGTGCACTTATATTTGCAGGGATATACTCATTCCATTTAACCCCAACCATATCAATAAACACGACATCATGAATATTGTCATCTGAGACTTGCTCAATAGCCATATCAAGATTCAATGAAAAAACACACTCAACTTCCAGCATGAGTAAAATACTTCGTAAATAATATAAATTACTCTGCTCTTTTACCGTTTGCTGTGCCGTAACAATTGTAGCCAAACGCGCAGCTTTTCCCATGTGATTACCTTTTCATTTTCCACAAGCACCCGATGAACTTGTTTCTGTTCCGATTAGAATTAAACTACACAAAAAAAACATATATGTAAATATTATGTTTTATTACAAAATAGTTTATCAAATGCAATAATAAATACCAAAACAAAAATTAAAAGCATATAAAACATATTTATATGACATAAAAACACCATCAAGAGCACTCAATAAAAAGCAAAAAAAAGCAAAAAAACTTATGTTGACAGCAAACATTTTATCGATTTATTTTAACAAAACCATTCACTCTTCCGTACAAAAAGGTACATCTACTCTTGTTATCATTCAGTTTCTTTTCTTGATACTGACTTTTGCTAAAAATAAATCATGATTTTTCTAAAGTATTCACTTTATAGGTCGATAGCTTGTTTGAATAATCACTAATTATAAAAGGCATAAATTTAATGGGTATTGAGTTCGCGGTGCTCACACTAAATATGATAGTGCTGGTCATTGCCTATGGATTACTGAACCCAAGCTTTGCTGGTAATTGTTTACGTAAGATATTGATGCAAGATGTAATGGCACTCAGTGTATCGCTGCTTGTAATTGGAACAAGCTTCATGAACACAACTCTTAACTTCACCTTACTCGCATTTAATGTAAACTGGTTTTGGTTCACCTTACTGACGTTTATCATATTACAAGTACCTATGTTCATTTGGTACGCTAAACGATGGCAAGTTATGTTTTCCCGATAGTTACAATCATGAAAAAGGCGCCTAACGGCGCCTTGGCTTTTCTTTAATTTACATTACTTTTGGACAATCTAACCATCTGGCACGACTGCACGCCCTATGGTTGGAAATACGTTATATTTCAGTGTGGTGCCACAAAGAGTCAACAATTTCACTAAAAGTGTTTGCCTGCTTTGCTTGATTTAATGGTCGTTTGATCATTTTTGACAAATTAATTAAGTCAAAATATCCACAAAGCTGACCATTCTCTTCATCGGTTACTAATAAATATTCATGACCTGCACTTTCCATCGTCTTTAAAATATCACCAATTTGTAACTGAGTGACAATATGGCTTGATATGCTATGTAATTGTGGCAAAGTGATCATGACTTGAGATACTGTAAGCTCGTGACGTTTGAGTCTTAACTTAGTTGCTATTTTTAATATGTGACGACTGGATAAACGCGCTCTTGAAATCATACCTTGTATTAAGCTTTGCTGATCAATAACAAAACTCGTACGTATATGCGTTTTATCTAAAATGAGCGCAGCCTCATTTAAATTAATACTTCCTTCGATCACTTGCGCTGGTATTACGTTGAAGCAATGCATAGCCTGAAATGCAGGACTGTCTAATGACAACTGAGCGTCATTATGTAACAACCAATCAACTTGGTCATATTTAGATAAACTTTGAGTGTTAATTGAAGTATAAACTGACATACTACCGCCTATTAATAATTTAAGCTGACAACAAAAATGAATTATGTTTTTTGCTTAAATTGTAGGCGGTGCTCGTATTATATAAATCGTATGCTTATCAAAACTCTGTGTTACTAAGCACGACTTATCACACTCAGGATATTGAACATGGTTGGGTTGCAAAAGTTCTGAAGCCGTGAATTCATCTGGCTCAATCTCGCTCTGATTGGATTCGTCAAAAATAATAAGCTGTTGCTGATAACTTAATTCAGTGGACGCATAACCAAGCGGTGCGTTTGCTATTAAACATAACAATACACACAACACAGATATAATAAACCACCTAGGAAACTGCACGTTTATAAAGCTCCAAGCTCAAATATAAATGACTTTCAACCTTGTAGAATAGTGTATGGTCATCACTCGTGATAAACAAGCCTCTACCATCAATAAATCTCGCTTTGATGACGTAGCAGAATATAGAAAAACAAATAAAAACATTAATTTCATAATATTAAGACAAAACCTACAGCCCTAAACCCCGATTCCTGCAACAGTTTGTTACTTAATTAGGCATACTTCATACATTGACTAAGATATACTTGGCGACAAATATATCTCTTAAACTTTCATTGAGGTGTCAAGTGCAGTTAGCCCAAGGTATGGAATACTTTTTTTCCGGCTTTTCTTTAATTACGCAAAAAGGTCTAAAGCGCTTTGTTTTTATTCCTCTGCTAATTAATATTTTACTCTTTGGTAGTTCATTATTTTTCCTATACGATTGGCTCGTCGACGGGTTTAATTATCTAAATACTCTATTACCAAATTGGTTAACCTGGCTAGAGTGGCTCATGTGGCCTATTGCAATATTAGTCATATTGTTCAGCTACTCCATGATATTTACTGTTATTACTAACTTTATTGCGGCCCCCTTTAACGGCTTATTGAGTGAAAAAGTTGAATTACATTTGACTGGACAGCCAGTAAATGATGACAACCTAGCGGATACATTTAAAGATGTTCCACGAATGTTCGCGCGCGAGTGGACCAAACTTTGTTACTATATACCACGTGCCCTCGGCTTTTTTATTCTCCTGTGGATTCTGCCTATTTTTGGCCAGATTTTATGGATATTATTTACCTGTTGGATGTACAACGTACAATACAACGATTACCCTTTCGATAACCACAAAATCCATTTTAAACAAATGAAAGCTGACTTAAAAAGTAAACAGGGTCTTTCATACGGATTTGGTTTTGCTGTTTTTATTTTAACTTCTATTCCATTTATCAACTTAATTGTCATGCCTGTCGCTGTGTGTGGGGCAACACGATTATGGGTTGATAATTATCGAGTTAACTATCGTTAACCCCCCTTGAACTGGCACCGGTATGATGTCAATTCAATTGTCATCTATCCCTCATCAACTTGTCACTTTAAACCTATAATTTATTTGCATAAATTATCAAAGAGTGACAACTATGCCTATTAGAATGATATTCGCAGTATCTACTATCGTACTCGCGGGCTGTGCCAGTGATAACGATACTATTAGCACTGAGAAAGTAACTGTAAGTACTCCGCACATCGAAAATAATAATAAACCCACAACAATGATAAATAATGTCCAAGTTGGAGCCCGGCCACAATTTTTAGTAAACCAGCTTTCTAGCGGAGTACTAAAAAGTAAGCTTGATGCATGTAGTAATGGACCATTTTATAAAACCGATTTTTCTATCGGCCACCGTGGTGCGCCTTTGCAATTTCCTGAACATACTAAAGAGTCTTACATCGCAGCGGCCAAAATGGGAGCTGGTATTGTAGAGTGTGACGTTACATTTACCAAAGATAAGGCCCTGGTGTGTCGTCACTCTCAATGTGATTTGCATACGACGACCAATATTCTTACTATCCCTGAACTTGCTGAAAAGTGCACTCAACCGTTTACACCCGCAGATCCAACCACTCAGAGTCTTGCTTCTGCAATGTGCTGTACGTCAGATATCACTCTGTCTGAGTTCAAACAACTTTCAGCTAAAATGGATAGTGCAAATAGCCAAGCAACAACGATCAATGACTACCTCAATGGCACTGCAAATTGGCGTACTGATTTATACGCAACTCAAGGGACCCTATTAACCCACAGAGAAAGTATTGAATTATTTAAGTCTTTAAATGTGAAAATGACACCTGAACTTAAGTCAGCAAGTGTTGCAATGCCATTCAATGGCATGACCCAAAAAATGTATGCCCAAAAAATGTTAGATGAGTATCATGCTGCAGATGTACCCGCCAGCCAAGTCTTTCCGCAATCATTCAATTTAGAAGATGTAAAATACTGGCTAGAGCATGAACCTGAATTTGCACAGCAAGCTGTATTTTTAGATGACCGCTATAATAGCGCTGGCTTCAACCCACCTAATGCACAAACCTGGCAACCAAGCATGACACAGCTTGTTGATGAAGGGGTAAAAATCATCGCTCCACCATTATGGGTGCTCGTAACACTAGATAATAATAACCAAATTGTTCCTTCTGATTACGCTATCGCTGCTAAGCAAGCCGGATTAAAAATAATCACATGGACATTAGAGCGTTCGGCGTCGCTTGAACATGGCGGTGGTTGGTACTATCAATCTATCAAAGATGCGATAAACAGCGATGATGATGCGCTGATACTACTTGATGTGCTCGCGCAGCAAGTGGGGGTTATTGGCGTATTCAGTGATTGGCCAGCAACGACAACTTACTACGCAAGTTGTATGGGTATAAAACAAAGCCAGTAGACGTATATATGTCAGAACATAACAGTATCGCTGTCGCCGTTATGTTCTGAGTGAGTTCATCACCAAACTTATTTGGATAGCTTCTTTACTTGAATATGAACGGTTATTTCTTCTCGATCATGATACAAGTGCTTTGCTTGTAAACGATAATCAACGCCGTACTCAGCCAGCTCTTCATGAATAAGCGTTAAGCATTCATACACAGTGTCAAAACGCTTTTTCATGGGTAATTTAAGGTTAAATATCAACTCTTTTGCATACCCATTGACTATCCAATCTAACATCAAGTTAGCGACTTTAAGCGGTTTTTCTATCATATCGCATACTAACCAAGTCACATTTTTCTTTTCCGGCAAGTATTTGAAACCATCAACTGTGTAATGCTTAACTTGGCCAGACTCCATTAATGCATCATTCATTGGCCCATTATCAATTGCGGTAACAAACATGCCTCTACGTACTAATTGGTACGTCCACCCACCAGGACAAGCGCCTAAATCAACCGCGCGCATTCCAGGCTCAACTCGCCCTTCGCTCTCACTTTTGCCAATAAACACATTAAATGCCTCATCTAGCTTTAATGTTGATCGGCTTGGTGCATCACTTGGCATACGCAAACGTGGTATCCCCATAAAAAATGGCGAGTTATTCGAGCTAAACGAATAACCTACATACGCAGTATCATTGCTTAAAAACAATACATGTAACACTGGCTTTGTTGGTTTGTGATCACGTGTTAATTTATTTTGCTTTTCTAAACTCTTGGCTAATGGTGTTGAGAATTTCTTGCAGAATTTGGAAAGTTCTTTACCACTATTTGTGTCTGGAGTTTCAACTCGTAAATCACCACAAAGCGGAAAATCGCCCACAACGGCTTTAATCTCACTAACACGGTCTTCAACTGGCATATTATTCAGCAACACACCGGCAAACCATTGACGAGCAAAGACTAAACTTTTGAAGTCTACTTTTTTTACAAGTAGCTCTGCTTGTTGGGGGTCAAAACATTCAAAAATAACATAACCTGTATTCGGCTTCGCTTTTACATATCCGGCGACAGCTTGCAATGCGGCATGATGGTTAATTTCTGCAGCGGCATCACTTTCAAACCCACTGCGGCAATAAATAACGACACTTGACATTTGTGCTCTCTTTTAAAATGAATGTTTCGCGATTTTATAAATCAATACAGACCAACCAGCCAAAAAACACAACCCACCTATTGGGGTTATTGGCCCTAGCCATTTCAAGCCTGTTATCGATAGTAAGTATAAACTTCCACTGAATAATACTATACCTACTATAAAGAACCAACCTGCTGCAGACACACTCACCCCCCACCGAAGCAGCATAGCAACCGCAACCAGTGCCAAACCATGCGTCATTTGATACTCTGCCGCTGTTTTAAAAACGCCAATTGAGTATTCGCTCACATAGTGTTTCAAGCCATGCGCTGCAAATGCACCCAATGCGACTGACAGCAGACAGAAAATACCACCAGCCAGCAAATATAATTTAATCATGGATCACTCCTTTAATAAAATCGGCAGTCTCTTTAGCCGCTTTCAATAAATGTGACTCTTCACTGAATCCACTTTTTTTACGAGGCTTTAAAGAATGATCGCCATCTGCAAACCAGCATAATTGAATAGGCTCCACAAGTCCCATCGCTTGTACTTCTTCATACATACCAAATGTGTCTCTCTCCCCCTGCAAAATTAGAAACGGGCATTCTATTTGCGTAAAATGCTCAGTCCTTAATTTTTCTGGCTTTCCAGGTGGGTGAAATGGGTAACCCATCGCTATTACACCTCGCACAGGTTGTGCTGTTTGTACCGCCAACATGGATGCCATACGCCCGCCCATTGACTTACCACCAAGGAACAAAGGTATACCCGGCGTTATATGCGTCAGAACCTTTTCATAGTAGGCTAGTAGCTTCGGTGCCCTGTCAGGTGGTCGACGCTTTTCCAATTGTTTTGCCAATTGCATATATTCAAAGTTAAATAGCCCAACCTGAATATGATGCGCGCACAAGTGCTTGGCCATCGTTTGCATAAACTCGGAATCGGAGCCCGCACCCGCTCCGTGTGCAAAAATAAGCTGCGCTATTGCTGGTTGCTGCGATTTAAACCACTCAATCATCGTTATATTTGTTCCTGCTCAACCATACTCAACATCCAGTCTTTAAATGATACAATTTTCCCAAGCTCCGCTTGGGATTCTCTGAGCACTAAATAGTACGCATTCTTACTTTCAAGACTATGGCTAAAAGGAATAATTAGCCGTCCAGCATCTAAATCAGGCTTAGCCAGCACACTGTTGCCCAGCGCCACACCTTGTCCATGTATGGCTGCTTGCAATACCATAGATGAATGACTAAATATCGGGCCTTGATTTACTTGAACATTACGGACACCCGCCGTTTTCGTCCACGCCTTCCAAGCTCGTCGAGTCATATCGTGTAATAACGTATGATGCTCTAAATCACTCGCTTGATCTAAAGGTTTTGGACCACTTAGCAGCAATGGACTACACAAAGGCACTAAGTATTCAGTATGTAACTTATGAGTTTGCACACCACTCCAATGACCTCGACCATAGTATATTGCGACATCTACATCATCAGTTAGTGAGTTTTCATCATGATCTTGAGCCTTAATCCGTACATCTATTTCAGGGTGTAATTCATTAAACTGACTTAATCTAGGTACTAACCATTGAATAGCGAAACTTGGTGTTAAACTCACTGTAATCGAGCCTTTAGCCCCTCGCGCAAGCAGTTTTTCTGTTGAGTCTATAAGCTGAGAAAATATTTCCTTAATATCCAGAAAATAGCCTTGACCTTCTTCTGTTAATAACAAGGAGCGGTTTTTTCTTAAAAATAACTTTAAACCTAAGTGCTCTTCTAATATTTTAATTTGATGGCTTACAGCGGCCTGCGTAACAAATAACTCTTCTGCTGCTTTAGTGAAACTCAAGTGTCTTGCCGCAGCTTCAAAGGCCTTAAGAGCATTTAGTGGGGGAAGTCGTCTCGACATGAATGCGATGCCTTCGTTAAAAAGCAGCTCATAGAGCTGCCATGATTATTATTATAAATCAGCTGCGCTTGTGTCTAAAGCAGGGAAGCTTTTCACCAACTCATCAACTGCTTTCATCTGCTTCAAATACCCTTCAAGTTTTGCTAATGGTAATGCACATGGTCCATCACACTTTGCCTCATTTGGGTTTGGGTGTGCTTCAATAAACAATCCTGCTAAACCCAAAGCCATGCCACTGCGAGCAAGCTCTGCGGCTTGAGTTCTGCGACCATCAGCTGAATCCTCACGCGCACCTGGGCGCTGTAATGCATGAGTTGCATCAAAAATAACAGGCGCCATATGCTTCATGTCATCCATACCTAGCATATCGACAACTAAGTTATTGTAACCAAAGCTACTGCCACGCTCACACAAAATAATTTTATCGTTGCCTGCCTCATTTAGCTTGGTAATGATATGACGCATTTCACGGGGTGCTAAGAACTGCGGCTTTTTCACATTAATAACCGCGTCAGTTTTAGCCATAGCCACAACCAAATCAGTTTGACGTGCTAAAAACGCTGGTAATTGGATGATATCGACAACTTCTGCCACAGGTGCAGCTTGATGAGGTTCATGAACATCTGTGATTAGAGGTACATTGAAAGTTCGCTTAATTTCTTCAAATATTTTAAGCCCTTCGTCCATTCCAGGCCCTCGATATGAGTTAATTGAAGAACGATTCGCTTTATCAAAAGACGCCTTAAACACATAAGGAATATTTAACTTCGTTGTCACTTCAGCATAGTGTTCTGCGATGGTCATCGCTAAATCGCGAGACTCTAGCACATTCATACCACCAAACAATACAAACGGTTTGTCATTCGCCACTTCAACATTGGCGACCTTAATTAATTGCGTATTCATACTCTTTCCAACTTAACTGCCTATTATGCGTAATAATTGCCCGCACAACCAAGCCATATAGGTACCTAGTGCATAGCCAAGTACCGCTAATAAAACTCCAACTGGTGCCAAGGCTGGGTGAAAAGCCGACGCAACAACTGGCGCAGATGCTGCCCCACCTATATTCGCTTTACTTCCCACCGCCACATAAAAAATAGGTGCTTTAATAATCTTAGCGACAAGAAACAATAAACCGATGTGTACAGCCATCCATATCAAACCAATCACGACATATTTTGGCGCTTCAACAATTTTAGTAATATCCATATGTAAACCGATGGTCGCAACCAAGATGTACAAAAAGCTGGAGCCAATTTTAGATGCCCCCACAGCTTCATAATTGCGTGCCTTCGTAAACGATAATGCTAAACCTATTGTGGTCACTAAAACAATAACCCAAAACAATTTACTATGTAGAGAAAACTTTTTAAGTTCTGGGTAGTGCTCCACAAAAAATGGGACCAATAAATCGGCTGCAAAATGCGCTAATCCAGTGGCACCAAACGCAAATGCAATAAGTAGCATCAAATCTTTTAATTCAGGCTTTCGTGCATGCTCTTGCTCAAACTTTTGAACTTTATCGATAAGCCTATCAATTGATGAAGTATCCGCACCTGAACGCGCATCAATTTCTTTATGTCGCCCAGCAATATAAAGTAATGCCGCCATCCACAAGTTTGCTACCACAATGTCAACCGTGACCATGATAGTAAATATCTCTCCACCAGCCCCATAAATTTCTTTCATGGCGACCATATTTGCACCACCACCGATCCAGCTCCCTGCAAGCGCTGCCATTCCTCTCCATACAGCTTCAGGACCAGCCCCTCCCAATAACTCAGGCATCGCAGCGGACGTAATTAATAGTGCAATAGGTCCACCGATTACTACGCCAACCGTGCCGGTCAAAAACATAATAACGGCTTTTTTTCCAAGTTCGGATACCGCTTTAAGATCGATACTGAGAGTGAGTAAAACAAGACAGGCGGGTAATAGAAAGTACTTAGCAACACTATAAACATCATTATTGTTGCCATCAACGATACCAAACGTATTTAGTAATGAGGGTAAAAAATAGCACATCAATAAAGCGGGAACATACTTATAAAATTTGGCCCACATACCCTCTTTTAGGTTTGATGTGTAGAAAACGAATCCTAATATTATTGAGATCAAACCCAAAATAACGGCATTATTTGTGACTAAAGCGCTGCTTTCCTGCATTGTACCCTCTCACGTTTTTATTTTTATTTAATGCAATACATGATTATGATCTGCGAGTTCAGATATTTGATGCTCAATAATATCAATTGTTGGATCATCTGGACATTCATCAACAAAATACTGTAAGTCTTCTTTGGCCATCTTAGGGCAGTTAATTTGGTTCAGTAAGTATCCTCGATCTCTTCGTTCGTAAGGATCATCCCCTAGCATGCCCATGAGTAGCTCTACACAACTTAATGCGTGACCAAACTTATCCGCAGCAATAAACGCCCATTTTTGCTGCGCTAAATACAGTTTAAAAGCTTCATCACCAGTAACTATTTCCAGTGGTTCGTCCTGCTTTTCCTGCTCATTTTCAGGTACTATATACCAAGTTTGTTGACCACTACAGGGTTCGACAATATATCCTTCATCATAGCTAAAGCCGACGTGAACCATTACCTCACCTTGCTCCATCGCTAAATTTGCAGCTAATCCAGCGCGCTCTAAAAGGTGGCAAAGCACAATAGACAAAGCTGTTGGTGAACCACTGCGCATTTTTAATACATAACACACACTATTCAGCTGATGCTCTGGTGCATTTTGTTCACTACCACAAAAAAGCCACTGTGTATAAAAAGCATCAAGTACTGCACTCAAGCGTTGATGTAAATCAGGCACTTTATGACTGATTTGATCAACCTGCAACTCTAATTCGGCTAATTGGCAATAGCTATGTTCCAGTACAGCTTGCGCATCCCAATGCGATTCAGCACCAATACAGCGTAATAGTGTTTGTTGCGATATATAATCTTGTGCTCTTTCGCGCTCTTCAAACCAAGTATCAGTCATAACTACCGAGTGTTCTCATTATTTTTTTTAATCGAACGGCTAGTTTACCACTTTTTAGAAAAGACCCAAGCATGGAAATTACCGCCAGTACAGTACACATCATAGTAAGGGGTTGATTGTTGTTATTTGTTGAAATATAAGAGTATGCATAAACAATATACGATCATTTATGCATCAAAGGGTTACAATATAAAGCTTGATTTTGAACCGGCTAAATAGCCAACAGCAAGTAATGCACAAACCGCGATTAATAAAGTACTCACTTGAACTCGTTTAGTTTTAGCCTTTGCACTTACAATACCCGCAGCTATATATACCACAACTAAAATAATTTTTTCCATTAACCAAGGCTGGTTGACCGGATTTAAACTAGCAAATACAGCTAATACAACCGCGGATACGAGCAATAATGTATCTATACTATGGCTCGCAATAAAAACGCCTTTATGTGCAGCGAGTTTACCGGTTCTCAATCGTGAAAACGCACGCGTAAAAAACAATAAGATACTTAAAACAGCAAACATGACATGTGTATGCTTTAGGGCAATATATTCCATAATTTCTCGTTGTTATATGTGTTTAATCAGGGAAGCGTACTAAAATCGCTTCTAGATCTTCGATGATTTCATTAAATGCATCAACCAATTTCGGGTCAAAATGTAGCCCTTTTTGTTTATTTATTTCTTCAACAACCTGCTCTGCCTCCCAGGGCGCTTTATAACAACGCTTATGTCGTAATGCATCATAAACGTCTGCCAGTGCAACAATACGACCAAATACGTGTATGTCTTCCCCTTTCTTTCCTAAAGGATATCCAGTGCCATCCCATTTTTCGTGATGATCTCTGGCAATAATTGCGCCTGTATTTACAATCTCACGACGAGAGTCTTTTAAGATCTGAAAACCTTTATCCGTATGGGTTTGCATAACCTTCCATTCATCATCACCCAGTTTGGCAGGTTTATTTAAGATTGCATCCGGTATACCCACTTTACCAACGTCATGTAAAGGAGAGGCCATTCTCACCAACTCCGCTTCTCGGCTACTTAATCCATACGCTTGTGCTAACGCATAACAAATATATGCCACGCGCTTGACATGATTACCCGTTTCTGTAGAGCGCAACTCTAGAGCTTCACTGAGTCGATAAACAAGCTCTTGTTGTGTATCTTCTATTTCAGCCTGCAACTGCACATTCTCATAAGCCAACTGTACATTTTGCGTAAAGATTTTGATTAAGTGTTTTTGTGTATCTGTTAAAAACTCAGGGATCCCTGAGATAAATAACATAGAGCTATGGTTATACTCACTTGAGCAATAAGCAAAGAGATAATTATCTTTATAAATAATACCTTTTTGCTGCAATGCCTCATTACACGCCGCTAACTGCTCAGGTTTAAGTACTTCAGAAATTGGCTTACCTTCAGACTCTTCAAATTCCCCACGACCGGTAAAAACAATCAGTTGATCATTCTTTTGATAAGGTTCGTTACTTGCAACCAATGATGTGGCATAAATAGCCTCGTCAACGGTTCCCAACAAAGATGTAAGCTGTTGCATTACCCCTTTGATGAAATGCTCTATTGAATGTGTTGCAAAAATATCCCTCGACGCACAAATAATTTTTTCTAACCCTTGCCGAGATTGATCTATTGCTAAAATATCGCGGTATGAACGTAAGCTCGACATCACCACTGTAAATAGTTTTTGCGCGGTTAATTCAGTTTTTGATTTATAATCATTGATATCATAATTTACAATAACTTGCCGTTCAGGTGCCTGCCCTGGTTGGCCTGTTCTTAATATAATTCGAATGTGATTATTTTTTGCTGTTTCGCGAATATACTTCGCCACCTGCAACCCTGCGTCATCAGTTTCCATGACAACGTCGAGTAAAACAATGGCTGCATCTGGATGATCAATTATCACTTTGCGCGCTTCTTCACCAGAATACGCGCTGAGAAATTCTAACCGCTTTTTCTGAAATTCAAAGTCACTCAATGCCAATTTAGTAACTGCATGTACTTCAGGTTCATCATCAACAATTATGACTTTCCAAGTGCCACTGGCTTCTTGTTCAACCACTTCATTTGGCTCATCTGAAAACAAAAAATCATCCATTGCTTGCATCCTTTAAACGCACTGTTGTTATAGGGGTAAATTCTTACTTAGGCCAAGTCGCTAAAGTAACACGATCACAGCCTGACATATCTTTTATAGTAAGTATATTGGTATACGCCATTTGTGCAAAATACTGCTGCAATTTAATAGCTTGCTGGTAACCATGTTCAATTAATAAAACGCCACCTGGTTTTAAGTGATCGCGGCCTTTATCAATAATATTTTTTATGTCAGACATTCCTTCATCTAACGCAACCAGTGCGGATAAAGGCTCAAAACGTACATCACCTTGCGTCAGGTGTATATCGTCTGCTTCTATGTAGGGTGGGTTACTAACAATTAAATCGAAGTGCTGTCCAGCGACAGACTGATACCAATCGCTTTGCATAATAGTAACATTTTTAATTGCTAATTTACGTTTATTGCTTTGCGCTAATGCAACAGCATCATTAGAAAAATCAACCGCGGTGATCTGCCAAGCTGGCATCTCCGAAGCCAACGCTAGCGCTATTGCGCCCGTACCAGTGCCTAAATCAAGTACTTGTGCATCTTCAGCGAATGTGAGGCTTAATACATACTCCACTAAAGTTTCGGTATCTGGTCGAGGGATCAAAGTACTGCTGTTCACGTTTAATGGTAAGCTCCAAAACTCCCTCTCACCAATAATATGTGCAACTGGTTCCCCTTTTACTCGTCGCGCCACAGATTTTTTAAACTCATTGTATTGCACATCTACCAATTGTGCGTCAGGCCATGCAAATAAATAACTTCGTGGTTTTGCAAGTATATGGAGTAGCAATACTTCGGCATCGAGCTTAGCGGTATCTGATAAATCAGCAAATTCCGAGGTGGCCCAAGCTATCGCTTGGGCTACGGTATAGCAACTCACAGTTATTCATCACCCATTGCTGCAAGTAAATCAGCTTGATGTTCTAGCAATAGAGGATCAACGATGGCACCTAATTCTCCGGCTACTATTTCATTCAAACGATACAGTGTCAGGTTAATTCGATGATCGGTAATACGGCCCTGAGGATAATTATACGTTCTTATTCGCTCAGAACGGTCTCCGCTTCCAACTAAATTACGGCGCTCTGACGCTTCAGCAGCTTGACGTTTTTCATCTTCAGCTTGTTGTAAACGCGCTCCTAAGACTGACATAGCTTTAGCACGGTTTTTATGCTGAGAACGCTCATCTTGACATTCAACAACAACACCGGTTGGAAGGTGGGTGATCCGTATTGCAGAATCAGTTTTATTAACATGCTGACCACCAGCACCAGAGGCACGGAATGTGTCCACTTTTAGGTCGGCACTATTTATTTGAATCGCTTCCGCTTCTGGCACCTCGGCCATAACTGCAACAGTACATGCAGATGTATGAACGCGACCTTGAGATTCAGTTTCTGGAACGCGTTGTACACGATGCGCCCCTGATTCAAACTTTAATTTACCATAAACGCCATCGCCACTAATATTGGCAATCACTTCACGGTACCCGCCGTGCTCACCTTCATTAACGCTGATTATTTCTATTTTCCACTTTTGCGTTTCAGCATAACGACTGTACATACGGAATAGATCTCCCGCAAAAATAGCCGCTTCATCACCCCCTGTACCAGCACGCACCTCCAAAAACACGTTGTTATTATCTTTAGGATCTTTTGGCAACATTAACACTTGTAGATCATCTTCAAGCTGAATAATAGATGCTTTCGCCTCTTTATATTCTTCTTGCGCCATTTCTCGCATATCTGGATCCGAATCTTTTAACATCTCTTCAGCTGTTGACACATCTTCTTGTGCTTGCTGATACGAACCAAATGTTTTAACAACACCTTCTAACTCAGAATATTCTTTTGACAATGCTCGAAAACGATTTTGATCGCTAATAATACTGGGATCACTCAACATCGCTTGTACTTCTTCATAGCGCTCAGTTAAGGTCTCTAGCTTACGATATACAGACTCTTTCATTAACTTATTATTCCTGCTCAATTCCTAATGTTTGTTTCAGTTGTGCCAACTGCTCTATATCACCCAGCTTAGCCGCCTCTTGAATTGCGCGTGTTGGCGCATGCGTTAAGCGATTGGTAAGCTTATTGGCCAATTCCAGCAAGACTTTTTCTGATGACTTACCTGATTGTAACTGATTGAGTGCTTTATCAACCAGTTCATTTTTTACCTCTTGCGCATTTTTGCGATATTCACGAATTACATCAACTGACTGCAAAGAACGCTGCCATTGAATAAATTCCCGCGTTTTATCTTCTATTATTTTTTGTGCTTGACGTGCAGCTTGCTCTCTACTTGCCATGTTTTCACTGACAATGGTTTGCAAGTCATCCACTGAATACAAATATGCGGCATCCAATTCCCCAACCTGACTCTCAATATCTCTTGGCACAGCAATATCAATGAGTAGCATGGGTTTGTGACGTCTTTGCTTTAAAGCTTGCTCCACAACCCCTTTACCTATAATGGGTAAGGTACTCGCTGTTGAGCTAATAACGATATCTGACTTATGCAGCTCTTCTGGCAACTGGGCCAACGAAATCACATTTCCTTCAATGTCTTCAGCCAACCCCTGCGCGCGTTCAATGGTTCTATTTGCCACCGTTATTGACTTGGGATGATGTTGGTACAAATGTTTTGCAACCAATTCAATGGTCTCACCCGCACCAATCAAAAGCACTCGCGTTTTATCTAGTTTGCCGTATATATGTTTCGCCAAATTCACCGCGGCATAAGCAACGGATACTGCACTGGCCCCTATTTCAGTCTCTGTTCTTACTTGTTTAGCGACTGAAAAGGTTTTTTGAAAAAGCCGTTCGAAAGTTGGGCGAATGCCATTATGATGCTTAGCAGTATTATAAGCTTGTTTAATTTGCCCCAAGATCTGTGGTTCACCTAACACCAAAGAATCCAGTCCACAAGCAACTCGCATTAAATGATTAATGGCATCATTATTATGGTGAATATAAATATTATCACTCAGTTGAGCTTCATTAATATTATGAAAGGATGCCAACCAGCTGAGAAGCGCTTGGGAATTTTCACTCTCAAGGCTACAATAGAGCTCGGTGCGATTACAGGTCGAGACAATGACAGACTCTTTAAATTGCGCACTTTGCGCAAGTTGCGTTAGTGCATCTGATAGTTGCTCAGGCGAAAACGCGACTTTTTCGCGTAATTCAACCGATGCGGTTTTGTGATTTATACCAAGTGCGATGATGGTCATAGATGCCAGTATTGCCCGAGCCCTGCTTCAAAGCGGGCAATTTTACCAAAATTCAATCGAATATGGAAAGTAAGGAACTTCATTTGACACAATTTCATTTGATTTTGCTCATGTTTTTTTTATTTATCAGCGGATGTGCGCAAAAAATATCACCAATTAACACAGAAAATACTCAGCATTCAAACCTATTTGAGGAACATTCAGTATGGCAAGTTCAAGGAAAGCTGGCTTTTATTAGCCCAAAAGAACGCCAATCCGCCAATTTTAACTGGCAATTCGACAACGCTAAACAACATCTCATTCTCACCAGCTTTATTGGTACTCGCTTGCTTGAACTCATAGAGCATCAAAACCATAGTGAACTCATTTATGATGGAAAAACATACCTAGACGACAATAGCAGCGCTTTAATAAAACGCCTAAGCGGTTTTACATTACCAATGAGCCAAGCCCCTCTTTGGCTCTCGGCCACCGTTGAGAGTGATGCAAATGAATACGATACTCAACAACGACTAGTATCGACTACTTGGGTCGATCCACAAGGTCAAGTGTGGCACGCAAAATATCAAAAATATAGTTTACATCGTCAAATGTGGCTGCCTTCTCGGATGATATTGACACATAAAAATCTCAGTATAAAAATTCAGTTAAACACATGGCAATTTTAATATGACACCCGTTTCAATTATCGCTCCAGCAAAACTTAATCTCTTTTTACACATCAACCATCAGCGTGTTGATGGTTATCACGAGCTGGAAACCTTATTTACATTTTTAGACTTTGGTGATGAATTAACTTTCACATTAAGAAATGAAAAAGAGATCATACTTTGTGGTGATATCAGCGACATTCCACAACAGGATAATTTAATCTATAAAGCGGCTTTAGCGTTACAACCTTACAAAAACACCCCTTTAGGAATTAATATTAAATTAATTAAAAAATTACCCATGGGTGGTGGTGTAGGTGGTGGCTCTTCCGATGCAGCAACCACTTTATTAACTTTAAACCACCTCTGGCAATGTGACTTAAGCATTGCGGAATTGGCAAAAATAGGACTCAATTTAGGCGCGGATGTGCCGGTATTCATTCATGGTAAAACCGCGATAGCACAAGGGATTGGTGAAGAATTAACAAGCATAAACTTACCAAAAAAATGGTATTGTGTCGTTTTCCCAAATGTACATATTAGTACCGCTGAAATATTTACTCATCCTGAATTACCGCGCAATACTCCTAAGCTATCTGAGGATTGGAAACTGGCCGATACAAGCAACGATTGTGAAGCTTTAGTCAAAAAGCTCAATTGTGAGGTTGAAAAGACCCTGCTCTGGTTGCTAAAATACGGCCCGTCCAGAATGACGGGAACAGGGGCGTGCTGCTTTGTTGAACTTGATTCACAAATAGCCGCACAGCGTGTGCTCAATTCATTACCGTCATGCTGGCATGGGTTTGTAGCCCCGAACACCACGATTTCTCCTGCTCATACGCAGTTAGAAAACTGGTTAAAATAGTAGAAGTATATTGTTTAAGTTAGCCTGTTTTGACTCTGTCATTGCATGTTAGTCCAAAAATTCAGTGCCTGAGGAACCCTACCGTGCCTGACATGAAGCTCTTCGCTGGTAACGCAACACCTGAGTTAGCTCAAAAAGTTGCAAAACGTTTATTCATTGAATTAGGTGATGCTGTAGTTGGTCGTTTTAGCGACGGCGAAATCAGTGTTCAAATCAATGAAAACGTACGCGGATCGGATGTTTTCATTATCCAGTCAACTTGTGCCCCTACTAACGATAACCTTATGGAACTTATCGTTATGGTCGATGCTTTGCGTCGTGCCTCTGCAGGTCGTATTACAGCTGTAATCCCTTACTTTGGGTATGCCCGTCAAGACCGTCGTGTACGTTCAGCCCGTGTACCAATTACTGCTAAGGTCGTTGCAGACTTCCTATCAAGTGTTGGTGTAGACCGTGTATTAACGGCTGATCTTCACGCAGAACAAATCCAAGGATTCTTTGACGTACCTGTCGATAACGTTTTCGGTAGCCCTGTTTTACTCGATGACATGAAAGAACGTGAGTTCGATGATGTTGTAGTTGTATCACCTGATATCGGTGGTGTTGTTCGTGCTCGAGCAATCGCCAAGTTATTAAACGACACTGACCTTGCAATTATTGATAAACGTCGTCCACAAGCGAACGTATCACAAGTTATGCACATTATTGGTGACGTTGCTGGCCGTGATTGTATTATCGTCGACGACATGATTGATACTGGCGGTACTTTATGTAAAGCCGCAGAAGCATTAAAAGAGCACGGCGCCAAGCGTGTATTTGCTTATGCGACACACCCGGTATTATCTGGTGCGGCAGCTGAAAATTTACGTAACTCAGTCATCGATGAAGTTATCGTGACAGATTCAATTCCTCTGTCTGAAGAATTACGTAGTCTAGATAACATTAAAGTACTTACTCTCGCAGATATGTTGGCTGAAACTATTCGCCGTATCAGCAACGAGGAGTCTATCTCTGCAATGTTCCAACACTAATATTTATTATGTGTGACACATTCTAAGAGAATAAAAAGCACCCAAAGGGTGCTTTTTTTGTATCTATAGTTTTATTTACGCGATGCCAATGGTATAGTAGCGCGCCTTTTTTAGGTTGTGAGGTACTTGGTCGCGAGTACCTTAAAATATTAATCAAATTATTTTTGGAGACATCATGTCTAACGAATTATACACATTGAATGCCGAAGTACGTGCTGATCTAGGTACGGGTGCGAGCCGCCGCCTACGTCACGCAGACAAAGTTCCAGCGATCCTTTACGGTGCAGATAAAGAAGCGCTAGCGCTTACTCTTGAGCACAACAAAGTGATCAAAGCACAAGAAGATGAAGGTTTCTACAGCCACATCCTTACGCTAAACATCGCTGGTGAGTCTGTTGAAGCAATTCTTAAAGACATTCAACGTCACCCATTTAAGCCTAAAGTAATGCACATGGATTTCCAACGTGTAGATGCTTCTCACAAAATCCACACTAAAGTACCTGTACACTTCCTAAACGAAGATGCGGCAACTAAAGGTGGAAACACTGTAGCACACCAAGTAACTGAAATTGAAATCACATGTCTTCCAGCTGCACTACCTGAGTTCATCGAAATCGATGTAGCTGCACTAGAAGTTGGTGTTACTCTTCACCTTTCAGACGTTACTCTTCCAGCTGGCGTTACTTCAGTTGAGCTTGCTAAAGGTGCAGGTCACGACCAAGCGGTTGTTACTCTAAACGCGCCTAAAGGCGCTGCTTCTGAAGAAGAAGCTGAAGAAGCTGCAGAATAATTTTAAGGTGTCAGCACCTTGAATAATATTCAAATGCTTGTGGGTCTGGCTAATCCAGGCCCCGAATATCAAAACACACGTCACAATGCTGGTGCATGGTTCATAGAAGAGCTAGCCAGACGCTATAATTGCCAACTAAAACCTGATGCCAAATACCACGGTCTAACAGGTAAAGTACTCATCAATAACCAAGAATTTAAACTACTAATCCCGACTACTTTCATGAACTTAAGTGGTAAATCAGTGAGCAGCTTAGCGAATTTCTTTAAAATTCCTGTTGAGAATATTCTCGTTGCACATGATGAAATGGATTTAGACCCAGGTGTTGCTAAATTAAAAAAAGGCGGCGGACATGGGGGGCATAATGGCTTAAAAGACATTATCGCCAAAATGGCGAACAATAAAGACTTTATGCGACTTCGTATCGGTATTGGTCACCCTGGACACCGAGATAAAGTGACAGGCTGGGTATTAGGAAAAGCCCCTCAAGTAGACCAAGACGTTATTGATGCAGCGGTTGATGAAGCTGTACGTTGTATGGAAATATTAGCGAAAGATGGTGTGCTAAAAGCACAAAACAGACTACATTCATTTAAGCCGTAAATAACGCATCGTTATTACGGTTTTTTGAGTAACATAAAGGTTCAAAACTATGGGTTTTAAATGTGGCATTGTCGGTTTACCTAATGTAGGTAAATCCACCTTATTTAATGCATTAACCAAAGCCGGCATTGAAGCCGCTAACTTTCCATTTTGTACAATCGAGCCAAACACTGGTGTAGTACCAGTGCCTGACGCTCGTTTAGACCAACTTGCTGGAATTGTTAATCCACAGCGTATTATCCCAACTTCAATGGAGTTTGTAGATATTGCAGGGTTGGTTAAAGGCGCATCAAAAGGTGAAGGCTTAGGTAACCAGTTCTTAGCTAATATTCGTGAAACAGATGCAATAGGACACGTTGTCCGTTGTTTTGAAGATGAAAATATCGTTCACGTATCAGGTACTATTGATCCAGCAGATGATATTGACGTTATCAATACCGAGCTGGTACTTGCTGATATGGATGCCGCAGATCGCGCAGCCCAGCGTAATGCAAAAAAAGCCAAAGGTGGCGATAAAGACGCAAAATATCAAAATGATGTTTTGGTCAAAGTAAAAGCGCACCTTGATGAAGGTTTAACGTTGCGCTCATTAGAGCTAACCAAAGAAGAAAAAGATGCAATAAAAAGCATTAACTTCCTAACGATTAAACCAACCATGTATATTGCCAATGTGACTGAAGATGGTTTTGAAAATAACCCATTCTTAGATAAAGTTCGTGAAATAGCTGCAGCAGAAGACGCGGTCGTTATTCCGGTATGTGCGGCAATTGAGTCTGAGCTTTCTGAACTAGAAGAAGATGACAAACGTGAATTTATGGAAGATCTTGGTCTAGAAGAACCAGGACTTAACCTTGTGATCCGCGGTGGCTATGAACTTCTTAAGTTGCAAACTTACTTTACTGCAGGTGTAAAAGAAGTACGTGCTTGGACCATCCCTGTTGGGGCTACTGCACCACAAGCCGCTGGTAAAATTCATACTGACTTTGAGCGAGGTTTTATCCGTGCTCAAACCATCGCATTTGATGATTACATTGAGTTTCGCGGTGAAAGTGGCTCGAAAGACGCAGGTAAAATGCGTCAAGAAGGTAAAGATTACATCGTTAAAGATGGTGATGTCTTAAACTTCTTATTCAATGTTTAATTAAGCATTGAATCTTAATATAAAGGGTCAACTATGGCCCTTTTTGCTTTTTAAGTCGCGATACAGCAACACCACACTGCTAAACTATCATCTGCAGTAACACGACAACTTCTTCTTAATCGCATCAAGTTTTCAATATGCACTGTTTTTAACACAGCTAATTGCTTATTTAGACCGTTATAGTGACCAAACACACGATACATGGTAAAGCGCATACCGAAATTTGTTATAAAGGCTTATAAAAGACAGTCAACGCTCACATAAACCTAATCATCACTTTACGCTGGTCAGAGACTTTCAGTACATTATTTTACCAATACACCGATATTGATGACTTTCCTTGTAAACAGCCACCACAGAATTTTTCTGCCAAATATAGATACGCATACACTTTTTGTATAAAATCTCTTCTGTCACTTGTGTTTATTGGGCTAATTCGTTTATTTAATCTGCAAACAAACCACTGGCAGCAATTTTTTGCAAAAAAGGTGTTGACGACTTTAGACCATATCAGCATAATACGCCCCGCACCAGCAACGGTGAGATATAAAAAAGACATGGCTATGTAGCTCAGCTGGTTAGAGCACATCACTCATAATGATGGGGTCCCCTGTTCAAATCAGGGCATAGCCACCAATCTTTTTACTACCAAAATCTCATTATAAATTGCTGACGCTTTATGCGGGGGTGGCGGAATTGGTAGACGCGCTGGATTTAGGTTCCAGTATCTTAGGGTGTGAGAGTTCAAGTCTCTCCCTCCGCACCAACTTCTAGATAAGAAGTAAACTTATCAACTAAGTAATTGTTGGAATATCGCCAAGCGGTAAGGAAAGAAACAGAGGTTTTGATACTCTCTATTCTTCCCCAGATTCAATTCACTGGTTCGACGTTTGAATTGAAAGTAATGATTGTTGGAATATCGCCAAGCGGTAAGGCAGCAGGTTTTGATCCTGCCATTCCCAGGTTCAAATCCTGGTATTCCAGCCAATGGCTATGTAGCTCAGCTGGTTAGAGCACATCACTCATAATGATGGGGTCCCCTGTTCAAATCAGGGCATAGCCACCATTTACTTACCCTCTGTGCGGGGGTGGCGGAATTGGTAGACGCGCTGGATTTAGGTTCCAGTATCTTAGGGTGTGAGAGTTCAAGTCTCTCCCTCCGCACCATCTTTATTAGATGTAAAATTAGAAAGCTAATTGTTGGAATATCGCCAAGCGGTAAGGACAGAAACAGAGGTTTTGATTTCCTCTATTCTTCCCCAGATTATATTCACTGGTTCAACGTTTGAATTGAAAGTAATTATTGTTGGAATATCGCCAAGCGGTAAGGCAGCAGGTTTTGATCCTGCCATTCCCAGGTTCAAATCCTGGTATTCCAGCCACTTTCTCTACCAATGAAAGTGTTTATATAATTAAAGCTTGTAGCTTAACTACAAACCCTGCGGGGGTGGCGGAATTGGTAGACGCGCTGGATTTAGGTTCCAGTATCTTAGGGTGTGAGAGTTCAAGTCTCTCCCTCCGCACCATCTTTTAGATGTAAAACCAGAAAGTAATTATTGTTGGAATATCGCTAAGCGGTAAGGACTGAAACAGAGGTTTTGCTACTTCTTCTCGTCCCCAGACTCAAATCACTGGTTCAACGATTGAATTGAAAGTAATTATTGTTGGAATATCGCCAAGCGGTAAGGCAGCAGGTTTTGATCCTGCCATTCCCAGGTTCAAATCCTGGTATTCCAGCCACTTTCTCTACCAATGAAAGTGTTTATATAATTAAAGCTTGTAGCTTAACTACAAACCCTGCGGGGGTGGCGGAATTGGTAGACGCGCTGGATTTAGGTTCCAGTATCTTAGGGTGTGAGAGTTCAAGTCTCTCCCTCCGCACCATCTTTTAGATGTAAAATCAGAAAGTAATTATTGTTGGAATATCGCCAAGCGGTAAGGACAGAAACAGAGGTTTTGATACTCTCTATTCTTCCCCAGATTAAATTCACTGGTTCAACGATTGAATTGAAAGTAATTATTGTTGGAATATCGCCAAGCGGTAAGGCAGCAGGTTTTGATCCTGCCATTCCCAGGTTCAAATCCTGGTATTCCAGCCACTTTCTCATCATTGATGAAAGTGTATTACAATCCCATAGCTAGTAGCTTAACTACTCACCTGCGGGGGTGGCGGAATTGGTAGACGCGCTGGATTTAGGTTCCAGTATCTTAGGGTGTGAGAGTTCAAGTCTCTCCCTCCGCACCATTTTATATTTATGAAAATTAAATTCTTCCAAACATATTAATATTTTTTACTTTCTTACACATTCAGTCTTGTAATCTTTATTTTCTTTTTACCGACACAGTTTGCTTACCTGGTATTCTTATTCCTTGCCCAATAAAAACGGGCCAAAGCCCGTTATTGATTCATTCGACATATTTTTACGAAAGCAACGTTAAAAAACACCACCCATTGCGTGCCTCAATACTTGTTTCTTCAAAGGCCCAGCATTATTTGCCAGTTTTAAAGCGCTGTTTCGCAATAATTTCAAAGGTGCTAACTCATTAGAAAAGCCAAAGTAACAGGCATCCATCATGCTCATCATTGCTAAATTATCTTTTCGTCGTGCTTTTTCATAAGCTTTTAATAAAGTAAACGCACCTAAATCAGGCTGTTCCGCCAAACAATCAGCTAACGCGGCGACATCTTTAAACCCTAAGTTAACTCCCTGCCCTGCCAATGGATTAATTGTATGCGCTGCATCACCGATTAGCACCACTCGTCCTTTACTGTAACTATTAGCATGTTGGCGAGTAAGCGGAAACACCGCTTTTTCACAGACACTGAAGTCACCCGGTAACTCAAAGAAATACGCTTCAATTTGCGCTTTAAGTTGCGTGTTGTTCATCTTTGATAGTGTCGCCAATGTATCACTGTCTTGATACCATATTAAATTTGCATAAGGTGCTTGCATAGGTAAAAACGCAATGGGGCCTGATGGCTTGAATTGTTGCCATGTTTTTATTTGTTGCTCAGCATCTAACTTTATTAATATTCCCATACAACTTTGTTGATACTGCCAACCCGTAGTCCCTATATCGGCTAATTGACGTACTTGAGAGCGCCCGCCATCGGCCGCAATTAATAAGTCAGCGGCGTAACTCTTATCAGCATAATGCAAAACCACATCCTCTACACCATACTCAATCTCTGTTGGCTGACTGGTTACTTGCTCGACGCGAATACCCCACTTTTCGAATTGATGCCATAAACTAGCTTGTACTAAACTATTTTCAATTAAGTGACCTAAGTGACTCTCTGCCATATCAGCACAATCAAATAGGAGTCGATTTGAGGGTTGTTCATATGCTTCAAGTTGTTGATAAAGCGCAATCCTACTCTGACGCAATACCGGCATGGCCCCGAGTTCATCGAGTAACGCTTCTGAGAAACGATTAATGGCAGAGATGCGAATATCAACCTTATCGCTACTAAGCACATTTTCAGGAGTTATGAGCTGATGTTCTAAAACAGTCACATCTGCACCTTGCATTGCTAGTTTTACCGCTGCAGCTGCGCCAACCATGCCGCCACCAACAATCACCACCTTGTTTTTCATGCCTTTTGCCTTAATCAAATGAATGCCTTTAAATTGTATCGTAACTTACGCAGTTTTGTCCGTTTGTAATGCAGGAAATACGCTTATGTTTGATCCCAGTTTCTAAAGTTAAAAACTATACTTGGCTAGTTACGCTAGGTCATATAAAATACGCGTCCTTTAAGCTTTGTGGTTACGAAACACTGATCGCTTTGCAAACGTCAAATTGCGCGCTATGTGCTGAAGTCCGAATTGAATACGAGGCAATATTTCAATGAGTAAAAAATTGCATATTAAAACCTGGGGTTGTCAGATGAATGAATATGACTCCCAGAAAATGGCAGATCTGCTAGATGCCACTAATGGCTATCAATATACCGAAGAAGCCGAGCAAGCGGATGTCATCTTACTCAATACCTGTTCAATTCGTGAAAAGGCACAAGAGAAAGTATTTCATCAGTTGGGTCGTTGGAAACTACTAAAAGATGATAACCCTGACTTGGTTATTGGTGTCGGTGGCTGTGTTGCCTCACAAGAAGGTGAAACAATTCGTAAGCGTGCACCCTTTGTTGATATCGTTTTCGGTCCGCAAACATTGCACCGATTACCTGAAATGATCAAACAAGTACAAACTAAGCAAGGCTCTGTAGTTGACATTTCTTTCCCTGAAATCGAAAAATTTGACCGCTTACCTGAGCCTAAAGCTGAGGGCCCTTCTGCATTTGTTTCGATTATGGAAGGCTGTTCTAAATATTGTACTTTCTGTGTTGTACCATACACACGTGGTGAAGAAGTGAGCCGTCCGTTAGATGACGTCTTACTGGAAGTGGCTCAGCTAGCAGAGCAAAACGTGCGTGAAGTAAATCTACTTGGGCAAAACGTAAACGCTTATCGTGGTGAAACACACGATGGTGAAATCTGTTATTTCTCAGATCTTCTGCGTTATGTGGCAGCCATTGATGGTATTGACCGTATTCGCTATACCACATCTCATCCTGTTGAGTTTACGCCTGACATTATCGACGCATACGAAGACGTACCAGAGCTAGTTGATCACTTACACTTGCCCGTACAAAGCGGTTCAGACCGTGTATTGAACTTAATGAAACGTGGTCATACTGCACTCGAGTACAAATCAACAATTCGTAAATTACGTAAAGTGCGCCCTAACTTGAGTATGTCGTCTGACTTCATCATTGGCTTCCCAGGCGAATCTACCGCAGACTTTGAAGCAACAATGAACCTAATCAACAGCATTGGCTTCGATATGAGCTTCAGCTTTATCTACTCAGCACGCCCCGGCACGCCTGCAGCTGACTTGCCTGATGATGTCACAGAGCAAGAGAAAAAAGAGCGTCTTTACATTTTGCAAAACCGTATCAACCAAATGTCACAAGACATTAGTCGTAAAATGTTTGATACTGAGCAACGTATTTTAGTTGAAGGCCCATCAAAGAAAAACCCAATGGAGTTACGTGGTCGTACTGAAAATAATCGCGTAGTAAACTTTGAAGGCCCGCACTCAGTGATCGGTCAGTTTGTTGATGTACGTATTACAGAGGCACTACCAAACTCATTACGTGGTGATTTAATTCGTACCGAGGCTGAAATGAACTTGCGTAAAGAGGTAGCACCGTCATCTATTTTGAATCGTGCGCCTGCTGAACCAGAAGCTGATGAGCTTGGTGTAGCGACTTTTACGCCATAACGCTAATTTAAATTACGCCAGCATATGCTGGCGTAATTATTACAGGAAGCAATTTTGAGTAGTCCAACAAAAAATATTGAGTTTTATTTAGAGCCATCAGACAACGCACGCCTCTCTTCTTTGTGCGGTCCTTTCGACGAGAATGTAAAACAAATAGAACGCCGTATCGGTGTAGAGGTTACTCACCGTGACAATTGGTTCAAAGTCACGGGCCAAGCGGTGCAAATTAAAGCCGCGATGGATATTTTAAAGACACTCTATGTTGATACCGCCCCTGTTCGCGGTGAAATCAAAGAGATTGAACCTGACAATGTTCATTTAGCAATTACTGAGTCAAAGTGTTTAGAGCAAGATACACCAAACGCTTGGGATAAAGAAGTTTACATAAAAACCCGCCGTGGTGTCATTAAGCCTCGTAATCAAAACCAAAGTCAGTATGTTGCTAATATCTTAATGCACGACATTTGTTTTGGTGTTGGCCCTGCTGGTACCGGTAAAACCTATTTGGCTGTGGCCGCAGCCGTTGATGCATTAGAACGCCAAGAAATTCGTCGTATCTTATTAACACGCCCTGCGGTTGAAGCAGGTGAAAAGCTTGGCTTTTTGCCTGGTGATTTAACACAAAAAATAGACCCATATCTACGCCCTCTTTACGATGCCTTGTTTGAAATGCTCGGTTTTGAAAAGGTCGAACGCTTAATTGAAAAAAATGTCATTGAAGTTGCGCCTTTAGCCTATATGCGTGGTCGAACACTTAACGATGCATTTATTATTTTGGACGAGAGTCAAAATACCACTGCAGAGCAAATGAAAATGTTCTTAACCCGCATTGGCTTTAATTCCAAGGCGGTGATCACAGGTGATATTACACAAATAGATTTACCCAGAGGTGCGCGTTCAGGACTACGTCATGCAATCGACGTATTGGGTGATGTTGACGAAATATCATTTAACTTTTTCAAATCCCACGATGTTGTTAGGCACCCTGTGGTCGCTCGTATTGTCGAAGCCTATGAGAAAAAAGAAGAAGCTGAGCGTAAAGAAAAAGCCGCAAAAGAATTAGCGCGTCATAACGCAGCAAAGTCGGACTAAGAGTTACTATGAGCATTGAATTAGATTTACAAATTGCCTGTGAGTTCGAGAATTTACCCTCTCACGAGCAGTTTGAACTTTGGGCGAGTAAGGCACTACTGCCTTATCACGAGAGCCCAGAGTTAACCATTTTAATCGCTGACGAAACACAAAGCCAAGAGCTCAATAGCCAATACCGAGGTAAAGATAAACCAACGAATGTATTATCGTTTCCTTTTGAAGCTCCTCCTGGTATAGAATTACCACTTATTGGCGATTTAATTATTTGCCCTCAAGTGGTTAAGCGTGAATCTATTGAACAAGAAAAGCCTTTCCACGAACATTTTGCACACATGGTGATCCACGGGTGCTTGCATTTATTAGGGTTTGACCATATAAATGAACAAGACGCGATAGAAATGGAAAGCCTTGAAAAAGAATTTCTAGCCGAGATAGGGATTTCAGACCCCTATCGCGATGATATTTAAACGATGGAGTAAGACATAGTAATGAGCGACGATAACTCGCATAGTAGCCAGGGTTCTTCTAGCAAAACCTGGTTGGGACGCATCACTCAGATGCTGCAAGGGGAACCCCAAAACAAAGAAGAGTTGGTAGAAGTCATAGCTGATGCTCAGGAACGTGATTTAATCGATCCTGAAACAAAAGATATGATGGAAGGTGTATTAGGTGTCTCAGAACTAAAAGTTCGCGATATCATGATCCCGCGCTCACAAATGATCACGCTCGATGTAGATGAGTCGTTAGAGCAGCAATTACCTAGTATGGTTGAATCATCGCACTCACGCTTTCCTGTGATCTGTGAAGATAAAGATCATGTAGAAGGTATATTGCTGGCTAAAGATTTATTACCTCTGATCTTAAATAAAGATGCAGCCTTACCTGGTATTCGAGAATATTTGCGCCCAGCGATTGTCGTACCCGAGAGTAAACGCGTTGACACGTTACTCAATGAGTTCCGTCAAAAGCGCTATCATATGGCCATAGTTATTGATGAATACGGTGGTGTATCAGGCTTAGTTACTATCGAAGATATTCTTGAAATTATTGTTGGCGAAATCGAAGATGAGCATGATGATGACGAAGAACAACAAGATATTCGTCAATTATCAAAGCATGTATATATGGTGCAAGCGCTAACACCCCTTGATGAATTTAATGAGTTCTTCAAAACGGGTTATGATACTCAAGAAGCTGATACGATTGGCGGGATTATTCTCCATGCTTTTGGCCATATGCCAAGTAGGGGTGAAACAATTGATATAGACGGCTTGCAATTTAAAGTCACTAATTCTGACAATCGTCGTATTATTCAACTACAGGTCAGCGTACCCAAGACCGAGCATGTTGAACAAGAAACTGAATAAACTCGTTACCCTTTCTAAAGATTTACGCGCATGGCTTGCATTCTTTGCAGGCCTATCGCTGACCTTTGCTTATGCGCCATTTAACCTCTGGCCTCTCGTTTTTGTAGCCATAGCTATTGCCTGTTATTGCACTGACGTTCAATACTCAAAACAAGCAGCTAAATATGGTTTTATTTTTAGCTTTGGCTGGTTTACCGCAGGGATAAGCTGGGTGCATGTCTCTATTTCACAGTTTGGTGGGCTACCCTTGCCAGTTTCACTATTACTTATGGCGCTATTGTGTGGATATTTAGCATTGTTTCCAACACTTGCGTTTTTATGTGCACATAAGTTTAGCCGAGCACCATGGCAACGCGTATTTTTACTCATTAGTGGTTTTGCTATTTTCGAATTTTTTAGGGGCAAGCTACTAACTGGTTTTCCATGGCTCAGCTTTGGCTACACATTAACAGACAGCCCGTTTAATCGCCTTGCCCCCCTTATTGGCGAAATGGGCTTAACGCTAATGTGCGTATTGCTCGGCGCTTGTTTATATGCGCTCGTCACTGCTCGGCAATATTTATTATCTACCTTTACTGTAATCGCCGTTTCCTTGCTATTTTTGCTTAGCCACTTTGTACAATCACCTTCGTATAATCACAAAACTATTACAACGCTGTTAGTACAAGGTAATATTCAGCAAAGCCTGCGTTGGGAGCCTGAACAATTTTGGCCGACTATGTCAAAGTATCGCGATATGACGCGCGTTCATTGGCAAAACACTGATTTAGTAGTTTGGCCTGAAGCTGCGATTCCTGAAATAGAAGACATCGCATACCCTTTTTTAGAAGGGCTAGACAAAGCTGCGGCTTTTAATAATACCGCGGTTATTACGGGTATTCCTGACTACCAATTTAACACTAAAACCGTATACAACACCCTTATAGTATTAGGTAAAAAGAATAACGATGATCAAACTGGGCATTACCAATACCTGCACCCAAACCGATATCAAAAACACCAATTACTGCCTATTGGAGAGTTTGTTCCTTTTGAAGAGCTATTGCGACCGTTAGCCCCTTTATTTAATTTGGCAATGTCATCCTTTAACCGTGGTGAACGCGTACAAACAAACCTTATTGCTAATGGGCTGAATATCCTACCGGCTATTTGCTATGAAATCGCGTTTAGTGAATTAGTGCGAGACAATTTTACAGAAGAGTCTGATTTACTCTTCACTGTCAGTAATGATGCATGGTTCGGCGACTCCCACGGACCCCATCAGCATATGCAGATTGCGAGAATGCGCGCACTAGAACTACAACGTCCATTAATACGCGTCACCAACAATGGAATTACCGGTGTATTTGACCCAATATCAAAAATTCAAACCTCTTTGCCACAATTTACCGATGATGTGTTAAAAGTAGATGTTAAACTCATTAGCGGTATTTCCCCATTCAGCCAACATGGTCAAACACCAATGTGGTGGATTGTGATTGGTATGTTAATCAGTGTGATTTTAGTCAATGCAAAGCGGCTTGTAGCCGCTAAGTTAGAACAACACTTTTTGTAGTAGGAATCAAACAACACAGTCGAGAGCTTTACACCAAAGCCTCTCGACTTAAAAGTTATTGAGGGAGAGAGAAGAACCCAAGACGGTTTAACTCATCTCCTTTAAATTTGAGTGGATCTTGGATACGACATGCCCCGTTATCTCGAATAAAGTTCAAAACATCCGCCACATCATCATCTTTTTTCATACATGCTAGTGGGATCATATTCCGAATAATATCACTCGGCTGAAATTGCCACTGCTCATCTTCTGATATGAGTTTACTCTGTTGATACACAGCATAAGCGGTCGCTACCGGCGCAGCCCAAGAGGAGTGAAGTTCCCACTCTGACGCATAACGCATACCAAAAACATCAGATATCATTTTAGGTGTGCTATTGGTCACATCAGAGTTAAACCCTTTAATTCCAAAATTTATATACAAGTCTATATGCTCATGCCCACCAAAGTGTTGTTTAAAGTTATTAAAAACGTCCCGCCACTGAACTTTTCCATCATTGTCCAATGGGGAGTCTTGCTCCACTGTTGTGTAAGAAGCGACTCTGACACGGTTATCATAAGCGACCGTATCTAACACGCTACTCACTTCATCAACCCCTCTTATTCCAGCTTGAATACCCAACACATCCGTTGAGCTAAACATCACATCGTATACAGGTTTAACCGCCAATAATAAGGAGGTTGCTTCACCACTTTGCAACGTACCTTCACACTTATTATTAAAGGCATTCGTTACATGATCTTGTGTGTAACCGCCTGAGAAGTTTACAAAATTAACACCATACTTATCAATCGCGTTTGCTTTAAGAGAATCCGCTGCACTTTGCATATACGACAGCAATGCATTGCTATCTTTATTGCACATTAAATCACTGTGCTGCAGAAATGGTAAAAAGCTCGCAGTGTCAACTAACACAAATTCAGCTTTAGGAATATGCTCCGCCAAATACCCTAGCACCATAGTGCCATGTGTCGCATATATCATATTGGTATCGGGATCAAAGATGTCACTAGGTACCTTTTCTGTATAAACCTTCGCAAGCTCCTCTAACCATTTAGCAGGTATAAAGCCCGGAACCATCGCACCATTTTGATTAGGGTCCTCAAAAGTAAAGGTATCTAGTTGTGACATCAACTGTTGACCCACTTTAGTCACTTTAATACTAGGGTTGCTTTCAATAAACGCCTTATTTTGCACATCATACTTAAGGTAGGCTTTAATTCGACTGCGATAACGCAAAATAGCTTGAAACTCCATCCCTGCATCCAATACCATAATCGTTTGCTTATTATCCGTTCGTACTTCATCAAAGCTGCCATTAGAAAAAGATATGCTTTCAACCGTACACAGCTCATGTTGTTCAGTGATACCTACATTACAATCAACCGCTTCATCACTAAACCATTGCTTTTTATCTGAAATATAACCTTCACTTTGAGTTTTAAGTGCCTGTAAAGAAATCATCGGATCTACCGGTTCCGGCTCTGGTGGCACTACAGGGTCTGTTGGTGGCACTACAGGGTCTGTTGGTGGCACTACAGGATCTGTTGGTGGTACTACAGGATCGGGCAGCTCTGCTACAGGAGGCTGTGGGAGTTCATTATCAGATGACGAACCGCACCCAAAAAGGAAAATACTTGAGGCTGCACCGAGGGCGATTGCAGCTGTTCTAAGTTGTAACTTTATCATAGGACTCCTTCCACATTAAGTTCACTCAGTGATAGACAAATTTTCATGAATTATTCGTAACTGAAAATGATCAGCTACGAATAATATATATTAACACCTGAAATAATAAAATGTAACAATTGTTATTTATTGTTACTGAGCTAAATATCCCAGCCGGTTCAATTCATCTGAGCGATGCTTAAGGGGGTCTTGAATTCTGCATTGATTCGAACCGTTTCGAATAAATTGGTACAAACTCCAAGAGTAATAACCACCATAGTTATAACAATTGTATGAAATCAATTGATTTTTCAGCAAATTAGGTGAAAATACGGCATGAGGGTTGACCTCATAAACTTTACTCTGTGTATTGATTGCATGTGAAGTAACAACAGGCGCTGCCCAAGACGAAGACAATAAAGCCCAGTCGGGAGCATACTGCATGCCAAACATATCAGAAGTCATTTTAGGCGTTTGATTTCGCTGAAAAAAATTAACACGACCATAACCAAAGTTGACGTACATATCTATGCTTTGATTACCATCGAATTCACTTTTAAATTTATCGAACACGTGTTGCCAACCAGAGTCGCCATACACAGAAACATTAGTATCGAAGGTTTCGGTTGTGTAAGGCTGAACTCGAATTCTATTCACATATTCGATAACATCTAATGCGTCAGCATTACTGCTCGTGTCCCTTTTTCCTGATTGAATTCCCAGTGTCTTGGGTGACTCAAACAAAGTTTGATAAACCGGCTTCAAAGACTCCAACAATTTTTTCGCACGAGAGTCTGACAAACTACCGGAACACTCATTTTGCTGCCACGCTTGTTGTACATGTGAACGTGTAAAACCGCCAGAATAATTGACATACTCAACACCATGCTCATCTATCACGTCTGTTCGTAACGAGCTTGCAGCAGTTTGCATATAAGATGAAAGCGCATCATGATCTTTATCACACACCAGTGATGTATGTTGCAAAAGCGGTAAAAAGCTCGCTGTATCAATTAATACAAATTCCGCTCTAGGGTTATGCTGAGCCAAATAACCAAGCACTTTAGAGCCATGACTAAAATGTGTCACTCCAGTCACATGATCAGCTGTATCCGCAGGCGCTGCAGCACCATATGCGAGCGCTAAATCTCTTAACCATGCTGAAGCCAAAAAACCAGGCTTCTGCTGTTGAGTATTGAAATCTGTATATTGAAATTGATCTAACTCAGTCAATAACTTCTTACCCAACTTGGAGATAGCAACACTTGGATTACTCTCAACAAATGTCTGTGATGACACATCATAACTATAATGTGCCTTGATCCGACTGCGATACCTTAAGACACTTGCCAAATCCATGCCTGAGTCCAAGACTAATACCGTTTGACGGCTATCAACGCGTGCTGGATCATGTGCGCCATCATTGAACTCAACATGGGTCGTATCGCACATGGCATGCGTATTTTGACCGCACTGAATACCCTCTTGCGATATCCAGTCAACTGTTTGCGTTACATACTCATCACTGAATACTTTAGTTGGATGAGAAAATGAAAGAGCTGGCAGTGAAGAAGTGCCGAACATCAATGCACTCACTATTGATAACTTAACCATTACTAGATCCTTGTTTGTTAAATAATGCTTGTACGCGCGCGATAGACTCATCAATACTAGAGTTTCTTAGAAAAACTGAGCCAAAAATATTTGCATATATCTTCCGTACCCGATCATGTTGCTCATCACTGTAGCCGAGCTCAGTCATCACTGTTTCAGGATGGTCAAGTACCTGTGCTTCTTCAAACGTATTAATCGAAGCATGCACCAGCTCTTCTAAGTCTAAATCTTGGCGTTTCAGAAATTCTTGATTATCTAAGGCTTGCTGGTCAAGTACTTCAGCCAACTTAACTGTGGTATCATATAGTTGGTACGGTTCCCCCTGATTTGCCAATTCTTCAAGCAGTTTGATTGAATAGACTCGGGCTAAAGCTTGCTCTTCACCAAAGTTCTGCTTCGCGCTTTCTAAATTCAGCAGGGTATTTTTTGCAATGTCGACGGTATTAGAATCTTTTAACAGCTCTTGTAATT
Organism: Pseudoalteromonas sp. MMG005; assembly: GCF_018101015.1. Classification (NCBI taxonomy): domain Bacteria; kingdom Pseudomonadati; phylum Pseudomonadota; class Gammaproteobacteria; order Alteromonadales; family Pseudoalteromonadaceae; genus Pseudoalteromonas; species Pseudoalteromonas sp. MMG005. The sequence continues at coordinate 74,977 of NZ_JAGJEK010000025.1, forward strand.
CAGCTTTCATAAAAGCAGATGAATTAAATTTTCCAACAGACATTTGCATACGTTCAAAAGCAATTAACATACGCTCTTTTGTATTAACTTCACCACTTTTTGGTAAAGGCATTTCAGCATCGATTTTGTCGCTAATTTTTGCGCCAATCTGCTCAAGCTTGGCTGTATTTGTTGTTATTAAAGATTGTACTGCATTATCATTTTTTTTACTTAGTTCACTATGCTCAACATCGACCATATAATAAAATACGGCTCCAACGAACACTGAAATCGATGCTGCCGATAGAATAATCCTTTTTGTACCCATCCTAAACCTCCAGATAAATGTAACGGAAGGTAAAGGAAACCTGTGTTCCCTTTACCTTTAGAAGGTTACTTACGAATAATTACTTTACCAAGGTCAGCGTGAAGCTGATTCTGCCAAGTAAGGTCACCTACAAACATGCCATTTGCAACAATGATGTGGCTTGCTTTAGCGTCGCCATTTGTCTCAAAGTTGTAAACATCATGCTTGGTGAACTCACGAGTGATTGATGTTACTTCAAGCTCAGTTCCCTGTGCATTTAGCATAGTTTGACCAGCTTTAACATTTTTTGCAGAAATCATAGTACCGTCACCTAACAACATACCGTGATGCTGAGTTACTTTTAGCTCGTTGCCATCTTCAAATGTAAATACATATAAAGCTGGAGTTTCAGGACCCTTAGTACGAGTTTTCATTTCAAACGAGTCTGTACCTAAATCGTTTAAAGTCGCTTCGCCTGATAACGCAACAAGGCCAAATGAGTTATCTAGCTCTTTTGCACGAATATCTTGAATTGAACCATCCTTCAATACACGAATAAGTGTATCTTGCTCAAAACAACCACACTTACATACTGCTGCAATATTTTGGCTAAAAAAGTCAATGATTGGATAGAAGCCATTTGCTTTACCCCAATCAGCGGCGCGACGAGAAATCTTGCCATTATCAACAGCCCAATCAATTCTCATGTGACACTCGCTTTGAGAAATTGGTTGATATACACAACGCCCAGCTATACCCGCATCAACTTGAGCACGGTTAGAGTATGCGGCTAAATCCATCGTTGCACTCGCATTGAATGCAAACAAACTCACTATGGCAGCAAAAAATAAAGATAGTACTTTCATGTTCAGTTCCTTTTTAACTATTAACTAATTTTATTGATGATTTACTTTAAGAGTTACGTTGTTAAACGCAGAGTAACCATATGCGGATATATACCATGTGCCCGCTTTAGGGTTACTAATTACACATGATTCGTTTGAAGTATCTGGATTTTCTGATGCGCAGTCGTTATCTAGCGGCCAAGGTGCAATACCATGCTTAAGATATAGATCTGCATCACCCGTACCGCCAGACAGAGTGACATTTAACCGTGATGTACCCGCTGGAACATCATAAGTGAATACTTTATCTTCATTTTTAGCGCCACTAATAACTTTAACCAAGCCGCCATCATCACCATCTAGCTTGGCGTATACCAACTTGTTAGGTGAACCTTTTACGTCACCGATCACATTTGGCGTTGCACCAGAAGATAAAGCGTTGTCTATTTGAGCTGGGCTTAATGAAGGGTCATTAGCTAACTGCAAAGCAGCAACACCAGCTACATGTGGTGCAGCCATTGATGTACCACTAATTGTACGGGTTGCGCTGTTTGATCCTATCCAAGCCGATTTTATCGAAGACCCAGGCCCAAATACGTCAATACACTTACCATAGTTTGAGAACCCTGAACGACGGTCGCTCGAAGTAGAAGATGCAACCGTGATTGCCACAGGTGTGCTTGCAGGGGAACGCCCACATGCATCAGAGTTTTCATTTCCCGCAGCAACAACAAATGCAATCCCTTTATTAACAGCACTTGTTACAGCGTTATTAACTGCTTGCGATTTACCACCGCCCAAACTCATATTAGCGACAGACGGTCCATTGGCATTGTTAGCAACCCAATCAATACCTGCAATAACACCTGCATAAGTACCTGAGCCTTGACAATTCAACACTCGAACGCCAACTAGGTTTACATTTTTTGCCACACCATAAGCGGAGCCACCGATTGTGCCGGCAACGTGCGTTCCATGGCCATTACAATCAGATGCATTGCCATCATTATCAACGAAGTCATACCCACTGCTGGCACGACCACCAAATTCAGCGTGACTATTCAATATACCAGTATCGATAACATATGCGGTCACACCTGAACCTTGGTTTGGCGCTTCATATTTGTTATTTAATGGTAAAGCTCTTTGGTCAATACGATCTAAACCCCAAACAGGGTTATTTTGTAACATCGAAAAATCTGACTTAATTGGCTGTACAGAAACAACCGCATTTTGCTCTACAAAATCAACATCAGGGTGGGCTAGCAATTTAACTAATTGGTCTGGATTGGCGATAACTGACACACCAGATAAACTTGCTGAATATTCGCGTTGGACTTCAACACCTATTTCAGCGCTGAGTCTATCGGTAACTTTGGCTGTAAATTCTGACTTTGCTTGTTTATCACTGTTAATAACCACTTGTGGCACTTTATAAACAACAATATAACTCTGTTCAATCGCCTTAGTTCCTTCAGCATTGCTATAAAACTCCGCTGCTTGAGCAGAAAACACGGTACCTGTTAGCAGGCTCAGCGCGATAGGCGTAAGTTTCCATTTATTCATGATTTATCCTTATTGTGATTGTTAGATATATGTTAATTACACCCCTCCGAACAAATAGTAATAATCGCTACTACAAACTTCAGAGACAATCCACATGCTCCCTAAATGAGGTGCAATAAAATCCTGACAGATAAAAAAATAAAAATAAACACAAAACAAACAAAAAAGTAACACTGTTTTTATTTAATTAATAAATTCAACATAATAAAGTAAGAATTTTTTCACCATCACATCCTTTTTTCCTAAGTAAAAAATAGTAAAAGCCAATAACCCAACAAATTAAAGCCACAATGAGCATTAATGCGCAAAACAAATTAATTTGAATATAAAAATAATATAACAATCAATACAGGGACATTGTTGAATAATTTATTACTTAGACCACTTGTTGCATTTTGAAGACATATTGATGTGAGTACTTAATTGCAGACTAGAACATTCATTTTTAGCAGTCATGCAAGTGCACTTTGCCCATCAGTCGTAACGCAATAAGCAAAAACAGGTGTTGCTAGTTTATAAGTTACTAAAAATGGCTGTTGGAACACGTTATGATCCGCTATCATAACGCTGATACTTCGTCACAAGTTCTGTGCAAAGCACAAAAGATTTACGCTTAATTTTAAGGTCATTTAGCATAACAAAAATGTCAAAAGGGTAACTTGGTCGTATGCTTCTCACGTTTATTTCGAGGAGGCTCCACACCCGCTTTGCTTCTTGTATCCATTGCTACTCTACTAACCAACTGACACCTTACTCAGTTCAAGGAATTTATCGCTATGTCATTTAGCTCTTTAGGCTTGTGCACCGAGTTGCTCACAGCTATTTCTGCACAAGGCTATACAACCCCGTCACCAATACAACAAAAGGCTATTCCTGCAGTACTTAATTTGAGTGACGTTATGGCAGTAGCACAAACTGGCACGGGGAAAACCGCTGGATTCACGTTACCCGTTATACAACGCTTATCTGATGGCTCCCCAGTGCAAGCAAATCATGTCCGTGCGTTGATCATTACCCCAACCCGTGAGCTTGCCGCACAAGTCGCCAATAGCGTCGAGAATTACAGTAGCCACGTGAATTTGCGTTCTGCAGCGGTATTTGGAGGGGTCAGGATTGAACCTCAAATTGCTGCACTTCAAGCTGGGTTAGACATCCTTGTTGCCACACCTGGCCGTTTGATTGATTTATACAACCAAAAAGCCATTAATTTTGCACAACTCGAAGTATTGGTATTAGATGAAGCTGACCGCATGTTAGATTTAGGGTTCATTGAAGACATTTCGCACATTGTTTCTTTATTGCCAAAAAAGCGGCAAACTCTGATGTTTTCCGCCACCTTTTCACAAGAAATCAAAACACTCGCTAGTAGCATGTTAAATGACCCCCAACTTATTGAAGTAAGTGTTGTAAATAGCACCATAGATACAATTAGGCAAAAAGTACACCCTGTCGATAAAGCACGAAAAAGTGAAATACTGATCCACCTGATAAAAACGAACAACTGGCGTCAAGTCTTAGTTTTTAGTCGCACCAAAAAAGGGGCTGATGAGTTAGTCTCGCAATTAGAACATGCGAACATTCCCGCCGCATCTATTCATGCAAATAGAACACAACATGCTCGAACTCATGCATTAGAGGGGTTTAAAAGTGGTAAAATTAAAGTCCTAGTCGCGACCGATATTGCCTCTCGTGGCATTGATATTGACCAACTTCCTTGCGTCATTAACTTTGAGCTCCCTGATATTGCTGAAGACTATGTACATCGTATCGGCCGTACTGGTCGTGCGGGTACCAAAGGGCTCGCAATTTCATTGGTGAGTACCAGTGAAACAAAACAACTGCTCGTCATTGAACGTATGATTAATCGAACGTTTAGCCAAGAAGTTATTCCTGGATTTGCACCTACTAAAAAAGCCACCGTCGTCAAATATGACGATGATGAATACGGTAATTTCGAAGCTGACCCTACGCCTCGCCGCAATGGTAAATTCTCAGGCCGTAACAGCCGCTCAAATACCACATCGAGCCGTAAGCGCAGAAAGTAATACGCCGTTATTCTATAAGCTTTAATGTATTCAACGTCCTTCAAAACCTTATAGTAAATAGTGTTAATCTCACTTTCATAAACTCATATTGGCTTACACCAGTATGGGTTTATTGTACCTAAATCGTCTTTTATCTCACTCCTACTGAGCGCTTATTACACATTGTTAAAAATCTCTTCTTCAGCCATTCTTATTTTTCTTCTTAAGATAAAAACTAATTAATTAGTTGATAATCTTTTAGGCTATCGCTATAGTACTTAAAACTAATTAATTAGTAGGAAACAAAATGGCCCGCAAAAAATCAACCCAGCTTACCGACAGTGAGCAAAGCATCATGGAAATTCTGTGGCACAAAGAGCAAGCCTCAGTACGTGAAATCACTGCAGCACTCAGTGAAGAAAAAGCAACCGCTTATACGACTGTACAAACCATGTGTAAAATCTTAGCAGACAAAGATTATGTCGACTTTCGAAAAGAAGGAAAGGCATTTATCTATACACCTAAAATTACTCAAAAAGAAGCAAGAAAGGGTGCTCTGACATCCTTGTTAAACAAGTTTTTTGGGGGCTCGCCTGAAGTACTCGCTCAGCATTTAATACAGGAAACTGATATCGAATTAGATGATTTGGCCGAGTTACAAAAACATATTGATCGCGCCGACGATTAATCCGCTTTTCGTTCAATTTACAGCTAATCAAAGGACTTTCAGATGATAGCGCAATATACTCTATTAACCACGTTAGCGTTGCACCACGTTATCATTGGTAGCGTGTTAATCTGCATTTTATTCATACTAAATAAAGTATTGCGCTCTAGCGCAGAAATGCGCAGTTGGGTATTAATGAGTGCTTTTATTACTTCCACCATTGTGCCTATTACTTTACTGTCCACCAGCTCATTATTTGACAACAAAATTATCGATGAACACTCAACCATAAATGCAGACCCTAACCCTATCACTCTTTTACACAATTACGACGTCACGGTGCCAACAAGTACTCATCAATCACTGTGGCATATGCCCAGTGAGATTGTCTTTCAATTCAGTACGATACTAACGTTATTGGTCTGTGTGTGGCTAGTGGGATGTATATGGCGCAGCGTTTCGGTATTACAGTCTTTTATACGCACGCGTCGATTGCTCAAAACATGTCAAGGCATCGAACATGCTCACGTGTGTAACTTAATCACCAACACGCGGGTTAAACTCTACAGCTCAAAACAAGCTGCTTCACCTATGGTTGTGGGCTTAATAAAGCCAAAAATCATTATCCCTAAAAACATTGTGACTCAATTATCAACTGAGCAGCTCACCCCTATCATTTTACATGAGCTAGCACATATTCAACGTAATGATATATGGTTTAACTATCTTCAAGAGTTTATTGCCATCGCTTTTTGGTGGAGTCCTGTCATTCGCATATTAAACAATCGCATTCACATTGACCGAGAGCTTGCGTGTGATTTACGTGCGGTAAAGCAACTCAATAACGACAAACAATATGCACAATCTCTGATTGATTGCGCAAAATTAATGATAACCCAAAACAGGAGCATATTAGCTATGGGATTATTTAACCAAAAAAAAGAACTCAACAACCGTGTTAATGCTGTACTTCAAAGTAAAAAAATGAAGATACCTAACATCATCAGTATTTTAGCGGTTTGCTTTGTTGTATCAGCATCAACCATTAAGGTATCACAAGCATTTGTCCCGCAGGTGAGTATTAGTGATACGCGACAAAACGCCTTACATTATTCATTGCTGCCCCCGACCGAAGGTGAGCAATTAATTGCGGCCGTTATGCGCAACGATATTACACAAATTCAACACCTACAAAATCAAGGCGTTGATATTAACATTCCTGCGATTGGTGATGGTACGGCACTCATTATTGCCGTGAAGCAAAACAATGAAGCAATGGTGCAAGCATTAATTAAATTAGGTGCCAACGTAGATCAATCATCAAATGGCGACGGCAACCCTCTCATTAATGCAGCGATGACCAACAACCTTCATCTTGCTCAACTCTTAATTGATAACGGTGCAAATATCAATGCCGTTGTACGACGCGACGAAACGCCTTTAATTAATGCCACTCGAAGAGGTTTTTTTGAAATGACTCGCTTACTCGTTAGCCAAGGTGCCGATGTGAACTTATCCGTTAAAACGGGTATGTCCGATGGGAATAAAATCCGAAGCCCATTGAATATGTCTCGTGATCAAAAGATCACTGATTACCTGATTGACCAAGGTGCCATCAAATAACGAGGGACGTTATTTTACCACTAGCATATACCCAGTATGTCACTCAAATACTGAGCTGACTTAGCACCCAATTAAATCTAAAGACGAGAATTCTTTTCCTAACTTATGCTTGGGTTCAGCAGACTCGTCTCTAAAAAAAGAGACTCGTATGTATTTCCTCTTAAATAGTCTTAACCAGATGCAACAAAATGGAGGTCTGTATGATTTTTAACACCCCGTTATTTTTCTGGTTTTTTTGTATTTTCATCTTATTTTATGGCTTTGTGTTTTTAAAACAAACCCCCAAACTTTATTGTCTTCTTATTAGCAGTTTAGTTTTTTACGGCGCATGGAATTATAGCTTCATCCCTTTGCTCGTTGGTAGCGGTATTGCCGACTACTTCATTGCCCAAGCTATGGCTAATTCGCTTGACAAAAAAAATAAAAAACGCTGGCTAATGCTTTCAGTGACCATTAATTTGGGCATTTTAGCGGTCTTCAAATATGCTGATTTTGCCATCGAATCTGTCGCTGCACTCTTATCCAGTATTGGCTACAACGCATCATTGGAAACACTGTCATGGGTGCTCCCTGTTGGTATTTCTTTCTATACTTTCCAAAGCTTAAGTTACACTATTGATGTGTATCGAGGGGACTTAAAACCGCGTAAAGGCTTAGTTGAGTTCATCGCTGCTTTATCATTTTTTCCACAACTCGTTGCAGGTCCAATCCTCAGAGCTAAGCATATCTTGCCACAAATGCACAAAATTTCTCTGCCCAAATGGGGCGAAGCAAAGCATGGTTTTTTGCTCATCACTGTTGGCTTAATTAAAAAAACTGGGGCTGACATTCTCGCAATCCCCGCAGACAAAGCATTTGCTGCCCAGGAATCTTTAAGCACACTAGAGATGTGGACCGGAGTACTTGCCTTTGCGGGGCAGATTTACGGTGACTTCTCAGGCTATACCGATATGGCAATTGGCCTTGCCATCTTACTCGGTTTTAACGTCCCCCTTAATTTTAGGGTGCCTTACTTTGCCCTTTCGCCTGTGGATTTTTGGCGACGCTGGCATATTTCGTTATCAAGTTGGCTCAAAGATTACTTATATATTTCTCTGGGTGGTAACCGATATAACCAACGCACTCGCAATATATTTATCACCATGTTGCTTGGTGGTTTATGGCATGGAGCAGCGTGGACTTTCGTGGCATGGGGCGCATTTCATGGCGCAATTATTACCTTAACCCATTACTTAGCCAGCCAACCTTTATTCACTCGCTTTAATCACAGTAATCGGTTAACGACTCGTTTGGTTAAATGGGCCGTCACTTTTTACTTAATTCTACTTGGTTGGGTATTTTTTAGGGCGCCTGATATGCACAGTGCTGTAACCATTATTGGTAATTTACACACCATCGGTAGTGCAACGGAACTTGGCGCACATGCGTGGCTTATTTTCGCACTAACCGCGGTATGGGTTTTACTGGTTCATGTTATGGACCACTATGTTATTAAATCAGCTAACAAATTAGAGAACAAGAACGGGCTATTTTGGTTTGTTATCATTGTGGGTCAAGCCCTGTGTTTATTAATAGGAGAACCGAGTAATGAATTTATCTACTTCCAATTCTGATCAAGATAACTCAAACATCGGCACCCCCGTACAAAGCCGACGTGTTTTTATGAAAATAACCTTAGCTATCACGTTAGTTATGGTAACAGCTATGGGGTTAGTACGCGTATTACTGGATGCTAACGGCGCAAATCAACAAGGAATTTTAGGCCGAGTATTACAGGCAAAAGCAGCCCTTCCAAACATTATTGCCGAGCCAAATGATCTCGTTATGTTTTATGGCTCCTCTATGGTAAGAGCTGGCTTCTCGCCCCGAAAGTTTGACCGTGATTTAAAAAATATGGGGAAAAACATCACTTCTTTTAATTTTGGCTTTGGCGGCTTAAACCCCTATTACCAAGATTTACTTTCAAGACGTATTGCTGAACAATTTGTCACTAAAAATAGGCAATTAAAACTGGCACTCATTGAGTTTAACCCCTTTCAAGCTACGACTACTCGATGGGATCGAGCTCAATTTACTGTTGACTCCTACATTACAATGCTGGCCAACAATGATGAACTATGGCGCATATTACGTGAGGACCTAACTCGTGGGGTGCATTTATACAACATTAAGTATATTCGTAATCATGTCTCTGCTGAGATGATCACCAGCTACTATGCGCGAGAAATATTTCCACCATATAGAAGAGATGTTTTTCAAGATAATGAGAAAGTTACCCTAGAACGTCGCAAATTAGGTCGTGAGTTAAATACATTATTTAAGAAAGAATATCCTAATTACCAAGGTGAAGAGTGGTATTACCCCTGGCAAGGCGCTGGCACTATTCCTGAAGAGCGTGCAGCCCACACTCTTGAAGTATTTGATAAGTATTATGCAGTTACACAAACTGACGCCCAGATGAAAAATGACCGGCTCAGTCGTATTCGTACCACTGACATTGAAGACATGCATTTTGAGCCGCGCTTAATTACAAGCTTTATTAACATTGTGAAAAACTTTCAGCGTTTTTCAAATACTGTTGAGGTGGTCATGCTGCCAAAAAACAGTCGTTATATTACTTATTCGGCAGCAGGCAAACAACGCTTAGTTCAAGCAATTCAGCAAATAGAACAGGCTACTGGTATTACAATCAAAAATCATCAAGATATTAACGCGGTCACACCTGATATGTTCAGAGACACCACACACCTATCCCGTTACCGTGGTGATATTGCCTATACAGACTTTTTAGTGAAGGAATATGCCAAGAGTCTATAATCTAATTAAAAAGAGACTCACTCAAGTGAGTCAGTCTCTTAGCCGCCTTTAAAATACCTTTCCCATGAGCGAAGGTAATAGCCCTCATTTATTTATCTGTGTTTGTTAAACCATCACAAATCATGACTGATCGTAGTACTTCTATTATTTACCGTAAAAATTCAATTCATATATATTACAATGATAAATGCTTGAGGCTATCAGTACTGAACTCCAATTTACTGCCTTTAAATATTTTAAATCTATCTGAAAAAAATCGTACATGCCCTTTTTTTCTTTCGATAAATAAAGGTACTTCTATGCCTAAACAAGACACTGCATCAGCAAATTGTTTTCGAGCTCGATGGATTTGGATATTGACATGATTCTCACCCATGCCGAGATCTCTCGATAACCTTTCAATTGACACCCATCCTTGTAAAATGCCTTTTTTCTCCATATCCGCCTTATACCTTACAAGTAAAGCTGATAAATAATGGTGACTGCGAACATCCAAATCAATAACCTCTTCATCACAGTATACTTTGAGTTCTGTCATTTCTTCATCTTGGCTTATTTGAAAAACAAAACTCAAACTTTTCCCTGACTCATCACTTATATCAACGGTCTCTTCGGTGCTCCTATTAACTATTTGCAACAATTGCCAACTCGTACTACCAATGTTGAGCTGCTCACCATCCCTGATTGGCCGACTTTGCATATCAGCAATATTTTCACACCACCATTGCTTAGCGACATTATCATAATAAATAACAACATCGGGGCTCTCTTGTGACGGTAATAGATGATATTGGTGTAAAAACAACTCTTCATCTACTGTATTCGTTTGCTCAATTTCATCGTAAAACGGAATTAAAACATCCTGTGGGCTGCTTAAATTTGCGACCTTAAACGTCGCGCCGGAAACATTGGCTAAACAGACTGTATCATTGAGTTGCAATTGCTGTGGTTGCTTAGAGTTAATCTTGAGATCATTTATCCATACGCCATTCTTACTCACATCTCGAATCCACCACTTTTCATCAAGCCATTCAATAATCGCATGCATTCTTGATATCTCAGGATGATCTACACAGCTATCAACTGACTGATGCAGCCGGCCTATACAGTGAAATGCTTTTAAATACAGCTTAGTACTATCCAGATTTGATAACAAATACGCCATAGCCCCCCCTTTGAAAATAGAAAGTATTCAATAAAAAAAAACAAAGCCTTATCATTTAAATTGATCTTAACAAGCTGCCAGCCAACATCACAATAATACAATCATAACTTGGAAATTAAATCTCTAAGCCATACTCAAAACTCTGAAAATATCAATAGAGGCGTCGGTTACACCAAATGTCACACTGCTCGTTTTGGCGGTCGAGGATATTATTACCCCAAACCGATAATGTCCATGTGTTTTCGATATTACCAATATGTATTGATATAGATATTGCTTGCACAGTTACGCCTTACCTTACACTCGTATTCAATCCATCATAAATATAATAAGCATGCTAGATAAACATTCGCTCACTATGCCAACTTTAACTTTGATGTGTATTAGCTCACATTCTCACGCAATGTTTTGGAGCTTATGTTCTGACGGTATTAATAGAAGTGCCATGACAATTGAAGAAACACTATCAAATCAACATATGAAATATTTATCTTTCAGCCTATTAGCGGGCAAGCGCTCAAATATGACGGTATACGGTACAAATGGCAAAAACACCATTCAAACCGGCGGCTGTCATGATTTAACTTTTGACGGCAACTCAAGTGACGCCATACCACCTGGCAGTGGCAATGACCGGATATCAAGAGGAATCAAAAATACCCACTGACCAGACGCCCCCGTGCAACACGCGGTAACGCTGCACGTAATAGCAATGACAAAGTATTTAATGCTTGGCAAAGCAACCTCAGTAAAAATATTTCCGACTTGCAGTGATTCGTACGACTCAGGTGCTGTATTCTCAGCTTCCAAATCATAGAGTAGCCCTCAGTCACTATAGCCCGTGTTGTAACTATAAGGCCTTCGATTCAACCGCACTCTATGATATTGGCTTACTCGTATTGACACAAAGCTAACAAATATCGAGCCCTTTGCGTATTTAAGATGGACAATATTTAAAAAGTCTCCACTACCCCACTATTTCATTACTGATGATTTCATTTGCAACGTTAACAGGTCAACATACTCAAACCTACTCCACTTTTTTTGCTAAATAAAATCCAAAAACGTCTCAAGTAAAGTCTTACCTACTTTAACCTCTCCGTAATGAAAAAATATAATAAATAAAATCAATACATTGAAAGTCTATTAAATTAAAGGGTCTTATCCAATTTATTTGGGCGTCAATGCTTTATCTTTTCGTTAAATTTATTCCGGTGTTAACGAGAATACGTTTTCACATCGATACAACATGGCCTCATTAACTGAGCGAATAAGCATAATTGATGAGTACTTTCTAAAGGAACGACAGGAATAATAGATATGACTAAGTTTACTAAATATACAGTTTTTGCAGGACTTGCTTTTGCATCACTTAATGCCAGTGCAGATCATTTAACGCCCGATCAGCAAAGCAAATTAGATGCAATTTTAGGCTGTATGTCGCAATCCAATGACACCATCCATATACATGGCTGTAACTTGCAAATTGTAAATGGTTCTGGTGATACCAATACCGGTAACGGTACAGGTAACCTCATTATCGGGTATAACAATGGCGCAACGGCCCCTTCAGCCCCATCACCGCAGGCCAGCGGTTCACATAACCTCATTTTAGGACACGGCCATACTTATACAGGTAACGGCTCATTTATCGCTGGCAGAAACAATTTAGTGTCAAGCGATGCAAGTTTTGCCACTGGAGCGTCGGGCACGATCGATCACGCTCATTACCAGCGAAGCACCATCGCAGGCGGTCTAGGTAACGTCGTTAAAGGCGTACTAAGCGGCATTGCTGGCGGGAATAATAATACAATTTCTGATTTTAGCTCTGCGCATATGGTGATACTAGGTGGCAACCATAATGAGGTAAGAGGTCAATACAGTACTATCTCTGGGGGTGTTCGCAATAAGGTGGTCAATGCATTACAAGCCAATATCCTGGGGGGGGAAGACAATGTTATTACCAAGCAACAAGTGGTGATTGCGGGTGGCCGATTTAACTCAGCGTCAGCAGAAGCAGCTGTTGTACTGGGCGGGCAAAACAATGCAGCTGATGGATTTCAGTCTACCATCGCAGGTGGTGCTGACAGACAAACCACAGAATGGCAAGAATTCAGAGCTGGCCATTTTAACGCAAAAAACTAAACACCGTCACTGACCACATTAAAGGAAAATATCCATGACTAAATTATCAAAATTAGCGGCTGTTATTACACTGTCAACCAGTTCAATGGCCGCCAATGCCGCCCTTACAGAAGCAGAACAAACAGCCCTGATCGACATTCTTTCATGCTTAGACCGAGTTCATAATACCCTGGTTGTCACAGGTTGTGATGTACAAGTCGTCAACGGCTTACATGGTAACAATGAAACGAATAGTAAAGGCAATGTCATTTTAGGCTACAACCGAGCAGATAGCCCTTACGCACAAAAAACTGGCTCTCATAACCTCGTCGTTGGTGATTTTCACCAATACACATCAGTTGGTTCAGTTGTCGCAGGCGATAGCAACAACGCTCTTGCAGAATCAGTGACTGTCGCAGGCCGGTTCAACTCAGCTAAAGGCTTTCACAGCGCCGTTTGGGGAGGAGAATCAAATACCGCAGAAGGCCTCTTCTCTGTCATTTTAGGTGGCCAAGAAAACCACACGCCAGACCTGCATAACTTTGCCGTCATAGCTGGCGGTAAACGAAATACAGCGAGTAATTTCTTCTCAATGGTACTCGGAGGTGAGCAAAACATCGCAACCGGACAAAGCTCTGTCATTTTAGGCGGTACATTAAACAGCACAACTGGGCCAAGCTCTAGCATTACTGGTGGGATAAACAATAAAGCAACAGGCGAACTCAGTGCTATCTTAGGTGGAGAAGCGAACCAAGCTAATGGCTTCACATCGACCATTGGTGGTGGTCTAAAACGCGCAGTTCATGGCCGAGATAACTATCAAGCCGGTTATTTCTTTTCTGAAAAGTAATGCAACGAAATAAATAAAATTTAAGGAAAATACTATGCTCAACCTACATAAAATCGCAGTACTTATTGGCCTCGGCATCACAGCTGGCAGTGTAATGGCTAACTCACATGACCATGGCAATGACCCTATACAAAGCGAGCACGCGTTACGTGCAATTTTACAATGTATGACCAAAGTAGATAACACGCTTGTGATCAATGGATGTAACTTGCATTTAGCCAATGGCAGTAATAAAACACACCAAAAGTCTGATGGCACAAGTTCAGCCAATGGACTAGGTAACCTTATTCTTGGCTATAACGTTATTAATACCTCCACTGGCACCCCTGCATACTCTCATACAGGCTCTCATAACTTAGTTATTGGAGATGGCCATAGTTACCAGTCAACGGGTGCCATTATAGCAGGCGCGAATAACCGAGTAACAAACCGCTCTGCCGTTGTCGCAGGTGTCTTCAATCAAGTCAATGGGATTGCTTCAACAGTGCTGTCAGGTTCATACCATGAAGCACATGGTGACTACAGCACCATTTTTGGTGGCGCAGGTAATACCATTGCCGCAGGCGTGAGCTGGGGCAGTATTTCTGCCGGAGAATCTCATAATGTCGAAGCGCATTTAGCCAGTATTGTTGGAGGTCGTCACAATACCGCAAAAGCGCGCGCTTCGGCTATTAGCGGTGGCCAATTTAATGAAACCTCCGGTGAACTTGCAGTGGTTGTTGGTGGCTCACAGAACAAAGCCACAGCCCGTGCCGCAGTAGTACTTGGTGGCCGAGATAACGAAGCAAACGGTGAACTATCCACTGTCGCTGGCGGCCTAAAGCGCAGTACTACAGGCAAGCACGACTATCGAGCAGGGGCTAATTTCTTCTCTAATCAGTAAATAACGAGCCTCCTAAAAGTGCGTTTAAGCCATACAAGATAGTATGGCTTAAACGGTACTTTTAATTAGCAAACTGCGGACTTTCAATAGCACAACTGTGTTTACGATATTGACTGGGCGTGACACCCGTATGCGCTTTAAATAAGCGGTTGAAATTAGATTTACTATTAAACCCTGCGTCATATGCAACGGCCAAAATTTTACACCTGCTTTTACATAACAGCCGCTTAGCTTCATCAATGCGGTATTGGTTAACAAAATCATAAAAGCTCATTTGTAAGCATATATTAAGCGTTGCAGATACATCGGTGTTATTAATTTTAATATGCTCAGCCAGTTCTGAAAGGCTCAATTGAGGATTCAAAAACAACTTTTCAGATTGCATCGCATAAGTTAATTTTTTCACTAAATCGACGTGCTCCGCACATTTGAACTTTTTTTGAGGGCTGCTTATATCCTCCAACGAAGATAAGCGTTGCACTGTATTAGGTTTCGTTAAGTTAAGGTAAGTGAGAATAAACAGGCCTACGCTCATAGGTATATAACTGGCAAGTGATACCCATTTGCTCAAAGGCACCGGAAACACATTATCGATACACAACATAGCAAAAACAATAACCCAAGTACTCAATTGATATTGGCTCAAGCGACGCAACCAAATTAAGTTTTTGCGAGTCTCTTGCGTAAACATCGGCTGTTTAAGATGTATCAGCGTATACACTGAATAGCCCAAAGCGCACACAACACCAAAACAAAATGGCCATGTAAACATAAATAAGTAAGACGCTGAAATAGGTAATAAATGAAATATGTCGTTATGAGACAGCCGCGTATTGTGAATTAAAGATCTAGCATACAAGTAAAACAAAGGGCCATAAAACGGGTCAAAAGTGAGGTATGACTTATATTGAACGACATTAAAAAAAATCAATGCAACTTGTACAAGTTCTAAGGTAAAAACTAGAATCCACACACTTAATAAGCTGCACGCTTGAGTTTTAGACTTATTTGTTAATAGCAAAAAGCAAAGTAAGCAGCCTAACAATAGGGTTAATACATAAAAGTTACGAGTAATTTCAATAAAAATCTGTAACATTTCAACATTCCTTATTTGACTTTATTACCGTACTAGACCGCCCACCTCAAAATAAATTACATTTCAGCTACAAAAAAACCTCATTTTTATTTCTTAAATACCCATTTCAAATCCAACTCGATACGTTAATGACTAAAAAGAATGTGTTCGCTAGCGTTTAATTGAACTTAAGACAAAGTGAATTGCTATAAAGTGACACGATGGCTTACCCCTCATTAAATGTGAGACGCCAAACGAATTAACTAAGTATAAACCCCAGTAAGTAAGCCTGAACCTGTCACCGCTTCAGCCATGAATCTGATGAGCCCAATGTTGTACGACTTGCAAAACATTGCTTGCATCTATTGGCTTCGTTATATAGTCGTCCATACCGGCGTCTAAGCACTTTTGCTTATCTCCTTGCATGGCGTTTGCGGTCATAGCAATGATTGGAATAGACATATAATAACGACCCGTTTGCCCTTCTCTGATATGCTTTGTCGCTTCATAGCCATCCATTTCAGGCATTTGGCAATCCATCAAAATGACGGTATAAGGGCGAGTATCATTTGACTCCTTGAGTTTACTTAATGCCTCCACCCCATTCTCAGCCACATCGGCTATTAACCCCATATTACTTAACACTCTTAATGCAACAAGCTGGTTGACCTTATTATCTTCGACTAACAGTACGTGAGTCCGCTTAACCCATTCATTATCACTGACAGTCAACTCATCATGAGTTGCTTGTTGTGTGCTCTGGTGCCCATCAGATAAAGTAGCTTTGATCTCTTCATTGGTAATCGCTAAGGTATTAAGTAAATCAAAAGCTGTAGCCGGTTTTGAAAAGACACTATTCACCCCACTTTTCTTTATCTCGTTGGTATCATACTGTTCACCTAACTGAGTCATCATTACCAGCTTTAAATTCGCGTACTTTTCTTCTTTTTTAAGCGCTTTCACCAACAGTTCACCTGTCATGTCAGGCAAGTTGTTATTGAAAAGCACAGTATCGAATTTAGCCAAATCATTAGATATAGAATGTTTATTACACATGTATATGGCATCGGTTGCATTCATTGCTTGAAACACTTTCACTCCCCACTGCTCATACTGTTTGCGAAGCGCATCAATGCTAGAGGCATTTCCATCAACAATAAGTAAGTTTAGGTTTAGGTGCTCATACGATGGGGTTTCTTTCCCTTCAACAGTACTTTTGTTCACCAAGCATGTTATGGTAAAGCAGCTCCCTAGCCCCTCTTCACTTGATGCCGTCACATCTCCATTGAGCAATTGGCACAGCCTTTTTGTGATACTGAGTCCGAGCCCCGTGCCACCATATTTTCTTGTTGTAGATGTATCAACCTGACTAAAAGAATCAAATAACGCGGAAATTTTCGCTTTGGGGATCCCTATTCCAGTATCTCGAATAAGGCATTTAAATACATATTGATCCGCATCATTCGTGGCTTCAAGCTGCGCACTAATGGTAACGTCTCCTTGCTCGGTAAACTTAATCGCATTGCTTAATATGTTAGTGAGAATTTGCCTAATACGACCGGGATCAGAATTAACGTGTTGCGTATGGATATCGGCTAAATCTAGGATGATCTCCACCCCTTTTTTTTGAGCGGGCAAAGCAATTGATTCCGATAGCTGTTCAATGAGCTTTCTTAAATCGAAATCGATGTATTCTAATTCAAGTTTATCTGCTTCGATTTTTGAAAAGTCCAAAATATCATTTATTAAAGTCAATAAGGAGTGTGCACTTGCACTGGCTATATTGACCGAGTGGGCTTGCTCTGAGGTCAATTCAGTGTTCTTTAAAATGTCTAGCATACCCAAAACACCATTCATGGGTGTTCTGATCTCATGGCTCATATTGGCTAAAAACTCTGATTTTAGCTGTGTCGCAGCTTCCGCTTCTTGTAGCGCATCGGCCAAGTCGCGCGCTTGTGTTTCGAGTGATGCCGTCTTTTCTGATACTTGCTCTTCGAGTTGCACAACAAACTGTTTCTGTCGAATAATTTCCGCTTTTTGCAAACGGGTCCGCATGTAAATAACCACAAAAATAATTGACGCAAGTATCAGTGCATATAAACAGTATGCCCACCACGTTAGCCATGGCGGCGGTGACACATACAAGTTAATAGAGAGAATATTTTCTCCCCACTTACCATTACTGTTTGTTGCTTTGACCTGAAATTGATACGAGCCACCATCTAAGTTTGTGAATGAAGCCGTATTTCTATTGCCTATTTCAATCCAATTATCATCATACCCAACCAATTTATAAGCGTATTGATTTTTACTAGGAGAAATAAAGTCGAGCACAGAGAACTCAAAAGAGAAAATATAATCTAGATAAGATATTTCAATGTCAGTTACATAAGAGTATGGCATGCCAAGCTTTGCTGACTGCCCCATTTTACTAAAACCCGTTAGAATCAAGTTAGGCTCACTTTGACTCAACTCAAGGGGTAAGGTACTAAAGTATTCTATTCCCCTCTGACTACTCGTAAATAGCGTATTATCTTTACCCTTAATTAAACTACTAGGGTAATAGTTTAATCCGAGTAAACCATTTTGGCTGTCGAAATTGTCCACATCACCGGTCAGCGGCGCGTACTTAGAAACACCTTTATTCGTGGTTAACCACAAATTACCTTCTTTATCATCAGCAATGGCCCGTATTAATGTGGTTGGTAGCCCATGTTCCGTGCTTATATGGGTAAAACTCTGCGATTGTGGTTGATATAAATTCAGCCCTTTTTGTGTGGCAATCCATATATTACCATCTCGTGACTGATGTATATCTTGGACAATACTGCCCAATAAACTATCTGATTTGTACTTGTTAGTTATGAAAGACTGGAAACGATGACGCTCTTCGAGCCACAAATTGACACCTTCACCGGTACCAACCCACATATTGTGTGCGTTATCTTTGTATATCTCCAAAACTTCCGGGTGTGACAGGCCAAGCCTTTCATCTAAGTGACTAAATTTCTTATTCTTAATATCATAAGTGTAAACACCATTCTTATAGGTACCGATCCAAAGTTTACCGTGTTTATCAACATTCAATGCCCGTATTTCTCGAAACTCTTCATGATGCGGCTCAGTATCAGGGTACGTTAATAACTCTATGTGTTTCGTTGCTAAATCAAATTTAGCCAACCCTTCATCTTGCGCTACCCATAATGTGTGGGCATCACTGAGGTATAAGACTGGTCGCTCTAATAATCGATTTTCGTCAAAGCCATTAAGCGCATGAAAAATTGAAGAAGTAAGTGGTTCTAACTTTTGTGTTGAAGTATGCCATTTAAATAATTCAGATGATGACGTCACTATCAACAAATCACCATTGTCATCCGTTATAATGCCATTAGGTGCAACAAGTTCTGGGCTATTAATAGATTTAAACTTTCGATGTGGTACCAGTTTATATATCCCATGTACTTCATTTGTGATCCAAATTGTTTTCGAATTATCTTCAAAAATCACGCGTAGGCCACTATTGTGCTCAAGATCAAGCTGTTCTATTTTCTGGCTCAAATGTGACAACCTAAACACACCTTTACTCGTCACAAACCAAATGTGCCCTTCATGATCTTCAATCATTGAATTTACTTGACCTAAATGGCTTTCACCCACAACACCAAGTTGTGTAAACTGGCCTACCGTCGGTTCAAAAATAAAAGGGCCTTTTTGTGTACCCACATAAAGTTTCCCATTTGATGCTTTTAATATATGTCTTATTTCATTAGCGCCTGTGGGCGTATTGTTATCTGGATTCGGGAAGAAGTAGTGAAAGGTTTGCGTTGTCTTATTATACAAGTTTAAACCATAACTTGTGGCGACCCATAAGCTATGTACGTCATTATTTTCAATATCCCAGACTCGATTATGTGACAAGCCTAAATTTCCTTGCTGGGCTTTGACGATGTGCTCAAACTGGTTGTTACCCAGGTATCGATTTAACCCTTTATCATAAGAACCTAACCAAATTGAATCGTCTAAGTCATGATACAGTGACTGGATCCGGTTTGCAGATAATGACTCTGGGCGTTTCGGATCATGCAAAAAATTCTCAAACTGCCCCGTTTGTGGATCATATCGATTTGCACCGCCGCCCCAGGTACCAACCCATACATTACCATGTCTATCTTGCATTAAGTTGCCAGCATCATTGTGTGACAATCCATTAGTACTGGTACTATCAAACTCAAACAGGGTGACTTTACGTCCATCATATCGCATCACCCCATTTTCTGCGGTTCCAAACCACAGTAACCCCTGTTGATCTTGAATAATCGAATAAATTTCTGAGGACACAAAGCCATCTTCTGCGGTGAGCTTTTTCACAGAATATTCATTCGCAAGCATGGGGATTTGGCCAAAACAATACGTTGAAGCTATTGTTGTAAGCAATACGATGATGCGGATTAAAGTGAACTGTTTATTCATAAGAAGTTTTTGAAGCCGCCGTAATTCATCACATGAAAAATGAAATGCAAGTAATCTTAGATTAGTTTATATCGTAAACTATTTCTATCCTTAAGATATTAAATTTTATAAAGCTTTTAGGCTAGCTGGTGAACTTGCACTGAACCACGAGTTATTAAACAACTCGCTTGGCACTTGCTTGATTAGTATTTGATTTTGCTATGAATGCTTCAAAAAGGGATCGTAACGCTATGAATTAGGTTAGGAAGTACCACATTAAACAATACTTGCCTTTGAGCCATTGTCTAATGTGGGACAGCCAACTTACCTGAAATACACATGACTTAAATGCATATCCTTAAATGCACGCCCTTAAATCAACTTCTTCCTAAATAGCTTTGACGTGAATGGTTTAAAGCGTGCTTATCTCGCTATGTCACAGTGGCAATTTGAGACCCATTCATAAACACTTTACGTAATGATGACCCTCTTTATTCATTTCAAACGCATCAAAAAAGCGCTGGCTATTTTCAGATACAAAAAATGAAAAAGGAACAAACTCCCAGCTAAGTCCCAGAATAGGTAACAACCTAAATCACTCTCAATTTAGTTTATTGTGTCATTTCTTGCCTCATTAGTTTTCGCTATCCATTCATTTGACATAGCAACAAGCTGACTTATGTTACTTTTAGTTGCAAGGGCCAACGCGGTATTAAACGATGACATGGCTGCTTGCCAATCTTGTTCAGCTAATGCCAGTTCCCCCAAATCAATATGCATACTCGATTGCCCATACGGCTCTTGAATGGTTTGATAAAACCTTAACGCCTCAAAGATAGCCTCTCTTGCTTGGCTGAATCTTTTCTTATGAAGGTGTATTTTACCAATCACTCTATATGTATTAGCTAAGTACAGTAAGTCATTGGTTTGTTTGCTTTTAATTTTAACTTGATACAAAATCGCTAAAGCTTCATCGAACTGCCTTTGCTGAGTCGTGCTTAACGCCTGCCAAAACAGGAGTCTGCCTAAATTTTTCGTATCATCATTTTTAATCGCATACTCAATCCCTCGCTTGGCTGCTTGCTTAGCTTCTTCATATTTATTTAAATAAACCAATGACTTTACTAGCATTCTACTTGCTAAGAGATTCTCAGGTTCAGTGACAAGCACAGCTTGAAGCATAGTCACTGCGGTTGTAAAACTATCGGATTGCATCTCATCTATCGCGTTCGCAAGCATCTCATTTGCAAAGTTGTGCTGATACGTTTGAATCTCACTAATCTCGTTCACCCCCATAGAATGAAGTATCAGTGAATATAAATCGGAGTATAGCTGGTTGGTATTATCGGCAAATAACGCACCTCGCGTGATACTCCCCTTCTTATAAATACTATACACAAGCTGATAATCTCCGCTGTACCCAGACATAGCTTGCACAACAATAACCTCTGCACCTGATACTTCAAATAACCTTGAAACCGTTACTTCATCAAATTCTTCTTGGTTAACATCAACACGTTTTAATGTATCAAGTACCTCTTCAGTAGGTAATACTGGTGCATCTAACTGAGGTTGTAAGTATTTAATCAACAGATCCATACCGCCATATTTGACCCACATATGTTCAGAGTCTTCGATTCTGTTCGTGACCGGTAATACCATGACAGAACCCTGTTTCGCAACGTGATTTCCCGTGCTGTACTTTACAGCTAATAAAAGCAACAAAGATAAACAAACAATCAGGGGAGCTAAGTAATAATATTTTTTATGGTCGTCTAATTTAAAACGCGACCTTATGCTAGAGGCTGGCTCTTCACGTCCACTGTGCATATCAATTTCAGTGATAGTTTCAGATATGGAGTACCCTTTGCGTGGGTGTGTTTTTATCGTTGATGTGCCCTTAAAAATTTTACGCAATTCAGTCATAGACTGAAAAACAACATGCTCCTCAACGATTACGTCGTTCCAGACTTGTTGCAGTAAATCATGTTTACTGACTATCTCACCATTAGCTTGCAGTAATACCTTAAATACTTCGGCTGTTTTAGGCCTGATCTTAAACACTTCTTCTTTACAATGAATTTCATTTTTATGGGGGTAAAATAACCACTCACCAACCTGAAAATAGCTTAACATGCTTGTTCTCAATTCAATTTTTACTGTTTAGGTCATATAAAACATCATGGGTTCTCCCTTTCAAAAAAAACAGTAAGCAACTGTTAAATATGAAATTATAGAAACTTATAGAGTTTTATAATACGCGATACTACGCTATTTACGATATTGTAGCGCCAAATCAACGCAACCTGTGAATTTACAATTGAACAAACTTAAAAAATATATGCATATATACCCTGCAATGGTCACCATCATCATGACGTGCTTGTTTGTCGGCGCATTATTTGTTGTCAAAGTATTCGAGCCAACCCCAGCTCCATTATTTAATTGGCCAAGATTAATACTCATTACGGTCAGTTCTGCTGCCATACTTAGTATGCTAAAACAATTTGGTTGGACTAAAAGCGTCGGGGTCACTTCACCATACTCATCTTGGCACCCTAAGTGGCTTCTTTGTACCACCCCACTACTACTCATTGCACTTTTAAGTATGACAAGTGCAAATTGGGCTGAAGTACAACTTTCAACGCAGGTGCTAATTGCCTGGCTCTTTTCAAATTTTGCAACTGGGTTTTTCGAAGAAGTTCTCATGCGTGGTATGTGTTTTTACATATTACTTAAAGCTTGGGGAGCGACCAAGAAAGGCGTACTCCTTGCCGCTGTGTTCCAAGCCATCGTGTTTGGTTTAGCGCACCTTGGTAACCTATACCATATGCCTATGATAGACGTTGGCGCACAAGTCATATTTGCGACTTTGATCGGCATCGGTTTTGCTGGGCTCGTGTACTTCACACAGTCACTATGGCCTGCCATTATCGTGCATACCATAATCAATTGCGCTGGCACCATTAACGACTATCTAGTACCGCACACGAATGAATTACAAAGCCCTGGTTTTACTGGGTATATTGTGATCATTGTGATTTTTTTACTACTCTCAACATTACCCGGTTTGCTTTATATTAAAGCCAGTCAGCTGCATGTAACAGAACAAAACGGCTACTGAGAAAATAGACGCAGAGGTTAAATATGACACTATATAAAATATTATTAATTTTATCATTGGCCGTTATGCCCATTATGGCTGCTGAGAATAAAAACGAAAGTACAGCGACGACCGCCGCGCAATTAGCTTACCAACAGGCATTACTTAAAGTTGAGTCTGATCGGGCATTGCTGCTGGCAAGCAAGTCTATTTCATTTGTAGAAGTTCACGAGGAACCAACAGGGGAATCAAAATCCACTGCAAAGTTACTGAGTTTAACCTCAAGTGGAGAAGAACATATCACACTATTGGATAACTCGACACAGCGTGAAGCACAAACTGGGCTAAACTGGGAAAGCAGTTTATTAATTAACTCCGCTAGATTTCCAGATAACCCCGCACTTATTAATGAAACCGAAACGACGTGGATATTCCATATTCCAACTATGGTCAGCGCAGATATTGACGACACAGTGGAGCAAGTAGACAACAATAAAGTCAACGCACGGTTGATGTCAGCGTTAACGTCTGAGCTAACGGTTTCTAAACAATCAATGCGCTTTTTGTCATTGAAAACATATTCGAAACAAGCGTTTAAACCTGAGTCTTTAGTGAAGATCAGTAAATTCCACGTAAATATAGACTATGGACAAACTTGGCCAGACGGTCCTTGGGTAGCTAAGTCTATTTCAAGAGTCGTGAAAGGCAGCTATGCATTTTTTATGACAGTTGATGAATCATCTAACACAAAGTTCCTTGACTTTCGAATGGTTAAACAACCTTCATTACCCTAAAATTTAAAAACAGCGTTCACACTAAATAACAAGAATTTAGCATAACCGGCATACTTTAAAGTAACAGTGAGGGCGAAGTGTTGGAATATCAGTTTACATTTGCAATAAATACTGTTTTAAAAGGCTTAGGCCACCCCTAACCTTTTAAAATTGGTATGATGTAACAAATAATATTGTTTACCTCGACGTTTGAACTAATGCAGCTTCCATACGGCGACGCCTACGGATCCCTTCTAATTGGTGGTTTTGCTGCATACTCCCAATAAAATTAGCGCACTCATTCCAGTTTCCTTGCGCTATTGGTGTATTTAAAATATCTAGTCCTCGATTATGAGCCCCCCGATTAAAGGCTAAAGACAATAATGCTGTTTGCACACTATCCGGAGTTGTTGCGTGCAACAAATGCGGAAACCTCTTGCCAATAGCGACCCAGTAAGGGTCAATAATTACTGGCAGTATTTGCAATGCTTGGCCTTTACTAATACGAATATCAATCAGATTTTTAGCCTTATTTAAATGACTTTTCGCTTCTCTACCTGTTAAGCCTATACAATCTATACATGCGTTTAATTGCGTTTGGTTCAAAATATGAGTGTAGTGTTTAAGAAACTCATCTTTACTTTGTTGCCCTAAATCAAATCCCGGATCTAATGTAACCCCTGAGTGGCCGCCTGGCCAGTAAGCTTTTCCTGCATGCCCTTCACGAGTATGTATCCAAGCCAAATCACCTCGAAATGACTGCAACAAGTTAATGACTGTTTCTGAAGGTGCTTCTAGCTCGGTTACATCTGATTTAACATCATCAACGAGTTTATTTTCAATCACCAGCCAGGTGTTATTATCTACTTCACCCGATGCAATCAATGCGTTTTCTTGCTGCAACTTCTTTATCGCATCTTGTGTGCTAACACCAAAGTACCCATCTGCTTCCAAGCGAATACCTATTAGTCTTAAAACACGCTGCAAATGTCGAACTTCATCTCTAAATTCTACTCTGCCACGATTAAAGCCATCATCAAGTTTCAACATACATTAGCCCTTAAATAGCTCCTTTAAGCAGCGTTTTTACTCCTGAGTGCGCTATAGACACAGCTTTGCTACCAAAGCTTGTCCACCTTTGTTCACGTGTATTTAAATCTCGATCTGCCTGCTCAACGAGTTTATTTAGTTTTTCAATAACATCATGTTGGTCAGGATCCATAGGGGTAAGATAACGTGCTGCCGCCTTTAATTGTTCAAGCTGTTGTTGAAACTGCTTGGCTTGACGCATTTCCTCCTCGATAAATGCTTTTTTTTCAACATCTAGTTTTTGTTGAATAACATCAAGACTATTATCAAAATCCTTTTCAAGTTTACCAAACGCTTCAACTAGCCAGTTTTCAATTTTGGTAGAAGCTTCATTAACAACCTCTTGAGCTTCTTGAGTTAATGCAGGATCAATATCTGGTGGCCGAAAGCTAGGCATGTGTAACTCCTTCTTTTATCTAATTTTGACCTGAATGACTAAATTCATCAACACTTTTTGTGACTTTACTGGTGGCTTTATCGATCGTCTTATTTATGACTAATTCTAACTTTTCAAAACCGCTACCAGCTATTTCCATAACTTTCTTTTGGTATCTATCACCCATAATCTTGCCAATGTCACTGCCAAATATGCCGCTGACCGCTTGGTTAATATTGCTACTATAACCGGCCAAAATACCTTTAGTTTGTGTAGAGGCTCCCTTTAAAATCAACTTCCACACAGCCGGTTTAGAAATCTCTTTTTGTAACAATTGCATGGCACCTTTCGTTGAGGCCCAGTGCTGCTCTATTTGCGCTTTTTCACGTTTTAACTGCGTAATGGTCTGAGCAAATTTATTGTCGACCTGCGTTAACTCATTAGCCAAGGTCGTAACTGAGATATTAAGTTCGTTGGGTTGCTTTGCTAAAAACCGAAATACTTCCGCTTCAATCATTTTTGTTTGTTTCTGATATGACTCAATGGCGTTTTGCCATATCAGCGTCTCTTGTTCGTAGCCAAGATGCAAAATATATTCAGCAGCAACACTGCTATCTCGATATTTCGTTTGTATCATATTGAAATTAGTAGCTGAAATACTGGTACAACCGCTATCTCGATTATTGCAAGGATGGGCCTTTATCTCTTCACCAAAAGCATCGGCCTGATCTCGATATACAGCATGCTGTGCAACGATTTCTGGCCAGAAGTTAGCTTCAATCTGTTGGTCAAGTTTACTAAATATATCTTCTTGTGCTTGGTTGTGGTATGACTGTAACGCCTTACCAATTAAGATTTCTGCTCTCATAGACATGATCTGTTTTTTGAGCTTTACTATCTTTTTTCGATCGCCTTGTATTGCATTGAGTAAGCGTTCAGTATCACTCTTAGCGGCTTCTAATGACTTAATATAAGCGTCAATTGTTTGAATATGCCTGATATGCAAACTTTCGGCTGTATCAATAACGGTGCTCGCAACTTCTTGTGTTGTTTGTGAAGTATTCATACAACCATTTAGAAAAAGCGCAATTAACATAAAAACAAGCAGTGAAGATTTCATTTATTTGCTTCCTTTTCAAATACAATGGTTTTAACAATATCCTTATGGATATCAAAAGCAGATTGCTTTATTTGATTACAGTCTCGAGGATGTAATGAATGTAAATATTGCTCAAAACTTGCTCGTCGCCTAGCAGCAATGTGGGCAGGTCCTTTTTCGATAGATTTACCCGCTTCTCCGAGTAACTTTTTACCGAACTTATCAAATAACGCAACGGTTTTTCGCGAATAAAAGCCAAGAATAAAGGCAAGTAACGGTAGACTATATACACCAACTTCATACTCACCTAAATCAAACCAGCCAACAGCAATTGCCGTCACTAATATCCACGCTAAAATCGGGCCATAAACTAGTTTGGTGTAAGCAACCCACCGTTCACTTGGCCTAAAGTTGTTATGGCGTAGATACTCAGCAGAAGTCACTAACAAGTTAGCTAGTACACCAAATACGGCAAAAAATATAATCTCAATTGAGCTACCTGCTGGGCTTGACCAAAAAAATGAACGGGCATTACTGAGTCTAAGTGCATTTGCATCTAAATGTTGGGCATAGGTTTTTTGTTGTAAATCAGACAACGTAATTAATAATTTATTCATAATGTTGTTAGATTCTTCAAAGCTTTTTATCGAAGCTAGCTCTTCAGATAAACGTTGCAAACTGCTTTTTGCCTGGTCCCAAACAGCACACCTAATCTTTTTTTGGTCGCACAGAGAATGAGCCAGTGCATCATCAATAACTGTAACAGGGTTGTTTTTTGAAAGTGCAGTTATGTCACTTTCCTGGCCTAAGCTTTTCGCTAATTGGTCTGAGCTTAATCTAAGGTTCTCCATCAAAAGTCTTATTTGATTCGTTCTCTCATTTAAACGTTTTAGTATCGGCGATGCATTCGCTTCTCCCATTGCCCAATTAATCGCGACGGTATCATAAAGAAAGAATTCTCCTTGTGGAGAGAGACGGTAAGATTCACTCAAATTGATCTTAGTGAAGTTAAGCTGTTCATCCGACATAGAGTGAGATACAACATACAAAATCACCCAAAAAATGGTCAATAAGATTAAACCACTAACAAAAGTTTGCCCTGACTTTCGACTTTGCTGAGGTGTGAACATATAACCATCCATAGTTAATAGTAGTGAGCTTAATCTGTACAATTTTCATACAACACTATACAGATATAGGGGATAATTTAAAAAAGCGCAAGTAATCTATGCTGAAGCCACAATGACTCAATGAAAGTGCTCGAAATAGTTCACCCTAGTAACAACACAAGAGAAAAATACATCTGGGTAATAAAAAGTCACTCAGTAAGGCGATATTTTATATGTGTTAGTCTTCAATTTGATTCAAGCTAAACAATATGGTTTAACATAAACCAATGTAACTCAAGCATTTGTGCTAAACTATAAAAGACATTAACTCAGGAGGCTGTAACTAAGAGTGAGTAGAGCAAAGCTAAGTCAAGATGAGAACTTATCCTTCAAGATCAACTATCAACTTCTTCCCAAAGAAACCAATCAACTCGACCTGTATTTTTCAATCCCAACCGATATGGGGATCAATACAAATACACTCAATGAAGTCGACTTCTTCAATGCCAACATTAAATCTCATAGTGCCTACTACTCTGAGCAATTACATTTACCATTGGTTCATAGTCGCTTTATCAGCCAAACCAAGCGAGAAAAAACCGGTTATCGGCTCAACTTAAATTTATTTTGCTACCAGCTCAGAATCGCACTAGACGCCGATGTGAAAGCCACACTACAACTTAAAGAGCCTGATGAATTTTTCCCTGCCGTGGCTATGTTAGTTGAACAAACAGACCGCTTACTGAAAAGTTTAAGGCGCTATACCCCGCCCGACAACAAGCTCAAATCATATTTTCAAAATGCTGACAACTACCTCAGCTGGCATACCGAACAAACATTTTTAAAGTTACTCTCCAGAGGCCCTAAATCAAGTGAGTTTAGCGAAGAACGTGCCACGTTAATTGATTTTTGTCAGCAAGAAAGCCAATACAGAACTGAACAAACCTACAACTCACAAGTGACATTGGACGACCCGAATCGCATCACCAATAAAATGAAGCTACTCGAACGACTGATTGAATATGGGGTGGTGTTTAATAAACAAACCACTGACTTAACGTTAAACTTAAAGCGATTAGTAAAAGGACTCGTAACCGGTGTGATCATGGCATTTGTGATGTTTATTGTGCTTAACGCGCGCTCTAATTTTCAAGAGGTTACCGTTGCCCTCATCGCGCTACTAGGTGTAATTTATGGACTCAGGGAAACATTCAAAGAAGATTTAACCCAATGGGCATGGCGCTTAATACAGCGAGGTCGCCCCAAATGGCGTAATAGATTTAAAAACTCCGTGAGTGACGATATCGTCTGCACACAAACCATTTGGCTCGAGCACATTCGCAAAAAAGACCTACCATCTGAGGTTAATAAACTATTTAAACAACGCCGACAGCAAAATAAGCAGGCTGCACATTTAATGCATTTCTGTACTAAAGATCAAGTTCATGTCAGTGAATTCTTGCCCGGTTACGATGAAGTGCAGCAGCGTATTACCTTCAACATGGCTTCATTTGTTCGCTACCTGAAGAAAGGTGCTGGAAAGCTATATACCTTAGAAGGCCAAAAAGTATCTAAAAAGTCGGTAGAACGGCGCTACCAAATTAACCTTGTACTACGTTTTTCAACCGATCACAGTACGCAACTAGAACGTTACAAACTCACCATGAATCGTTCTGAAATTGTTGCGATTGAACTGATGGACGAAGCAGTAGCAGAGTAATCTACAAAAGCGCTACATCAATGAAACTTGGAAGCGTCAATTATAATCTGTCAAAAAGTGATCAGCATATGAATAAAATTATCGCATTCGTATCTTAATGACTTAATACCGCAATGGCTTATACATGACTGCTTAGGAAAATAAAAAGTATGTTTAACTATCAGGCAATTAATAATAGATATTGAATAGTTTATATAGTTGAACATATACCATCAATACTGTGACCGTTAACTCCAAGCATGTTAACAAATACCCTTTTCTTAGTTTTTATAAAGAAAAAATTTGGAACTCATAGACTAATGAAATTAACGCTGACTTTTCAGCTGTTCAAAATAAGGGAAATAACCTGAGCTTAGTTCAGTATAATTTGGCGGTATTTCACCTGAAAATAATACCCCCATACACTCTTTCTCATCTATAGTTTCAACATTTCATAATTGACAGGTTTCACCGCTGTCGTCTATGTCATCATAAGCTGTTGGATAAGTCATCATAAGCTGTTGGATAAGTCATTTCACACATTTCAATCACGATCATTTGCCCCCCAATCAAAATCATAAGTGACTACTCCTAGAGAATTTAGCCAATGCCAAAACGATTCATCTTGCTCAAAAGCAAACAAGAGCTCATCCTTCAAGTCGCTAACATAACTACTAACATAGTTGCTACTAAGTAGTTTTGCGTTCTTTCGTATCTCAGTAACACAAAAACATAGCATGCCATACGCTTCTGCGTCAGAATATTCTGGTGTTTAAAATATCATTAAGAAACTTCCAAAAGCAGATATTAAATGAGGTGTATTAAATTGCTTTGTAATTAATGTCATATTAATTACCCCCGACTTCGATCAGAGTAATAATATTCCTCATATTAGCCATTGAATCGAATTTCGACTGTTTAGTGTCAGGAGTTAACAAGGGCGTGTTTTCTTACTCGTCTAATACACCACCTCAAGAAACGCTATATACCTTGCTGTAGTATTAACGTAATCTTGATCTAAATAAAACGCCCAAAAATAAAGCACTAAGTCACTTACTCCTGATAATAAAAATTCTACCCCACTTTCTTTGATACATTTAAAACACTTGAATGAAACCTTTAATTAACATACATTCTCTGTGTTTTGTTCAAAAACACAACAACTAAAATTAAAGGATAATACCTATGATACCGTGTAAAGTTCGCAAGGCCGTGCTTCCAGTATGTGCATTGCTTTTGTCATCAGCTACTTTTGCTGGTGTATTAGACGCCTCAGCGCAAAAAACAGACATCGCTAAAATTGTTTCTCATCAGCTATCGCTTAATGCGGGGCACGCTGGGATCACCACCCAAGATGTTAAAGAGCATATTATTAATCACCCTGATGCACAGTTTATTAAAATAAACTTTGCGCAGTTGTCGTTACCTGAAGGCGCATACATTGAAGTCAGTAATTTAGAAGGTACAGAAAGCTATCGTTATGACCACAATGACAGCGATGTCAAAGCATCTATGTCGGTGTCATCAGACACCGTTAAAGTAACGCTAGTTTCACCTAGCTCAGTACAATGGGACGAAAGTCATGGTGTTGAAATACAAGATTTCTATGCCGGCTTCTCTGATTTTGAATTAGCTGAAAGAGCCGCTATTTTTGAAAGTGGTGATATTCAGCCTAACTCGACTTGCGGTGTTAATGAGCGTCAAGACGTTGCCTGTTGGGAAGAGTCTCACCCGGTTGAATATGAACGTAGCCGCCCTGTTGCACGCTTGCTTATCGGTGGTCGTAGCCTGTGTACTGCGTGGCGTGTTGGTGCCGATAATCATATGTTTACCAACAATCACTGCTTTAGTAGTGCAGCAGATACCAAAAATGTTGAAGTGTGGTTTAATTACCAGCGCACAGGCTGTGGTACTGGCACAACCAATAGCACAGTGAAAGTAAACGGCGATCAGCTTTTGGCCACCGATTATGCGCTAGATTACACCTTATTTACTGTGCAAGAGTTTGAAAAAATTAAACAGTTTGGCCACTTTGGGCTAGATGCAAATGCACAAAATCAAGGCGAGCGTATCTATATCCCGCAGCATGGTGCGGGTAACCCGAAAGAGTTGGCAATTGAAAGTGACTTAAACGCAAATGGGCTATGTCAGATTGACCAAACCGTCACAGCGGGTCGTGGTAGCGATACAGACATGGGTTACAAATGTGACACCATCGGAGGCTCTTCAGGCTCACCTGTACTGTCGGCAAAAAACAACGATGTTATTGCCCTACACCATTATGGTAATAGCACGCAGTGTACAACTAAATTAAACCGCGGCACACGTATTGAGTTAATTTGGCCAAAAGTAGCCACCCATTTTGGTGGTGTGTTACCAGTAGGAGATAATGGTAACTCAGGCAATAACCCGCCAGTTGCTCAGATTACGACACAGTGTTCGCAATTAACATGCAGCTTTGATTCAAGCATGTCATCTGACTCTGACGGTAATATTGTCGCGACTGCGTGGGATTTTGGCGATGGTACAACAAGTACGACTGCTGGATTAGTCACACATACCTATCAGCAAGCCGGAACATATAACGTCTCGCTGGTTGTGACAGACAACGGCAACGCGCAAGACAGTGCCGTAGTTGAGGTGACAGTCACCGCAACAGGTAACCAAGCTCCTGTAGCTGACTTCACGTATTCAACTAATGGTCTGGCAGTGAACTTTACCGATGCTTCAACAGATGACTCAGGCGTTATAGAGTATTTATGGGCGTTTGGTGATGGCAATAGCAGCCAAATGCAAAACCCATCTCATGCCTACGTTGCTGCAGGTACTTACCCTGTCACACTCACAGTGACCGATGCACAAGGTGAACAATCGACTAAATCAAGTTCAGTCGTCATTTCGGATAGCAACTGTAATGTTGCCGTATGGGATAGTTCAAGTGTTTACCTCAAAGGCGACCAAGCGTCTCAAAATGGCAGCGTTTATGAAGCGAAATGGTGGACACAAGCTCAGTCTCCGGCAGATAACTCGTCTACATGGGCTGTTTGGAAATGGGTGAGAAACTGTAATTAAGTGATTTGAACTAATACAAGATTGAACCGAGTTAAAGTGCTAGCCTTGACTTGGTTCAACCTTTTATTTCCACGTTTATAAAATAGATGTGACGGTTAGTGGCTGAATACTAGAAAGTGTATAATTCGCTAAATAATGCGGGTCAGCCGCTTGCTTTACAGTACTATTTAGCTCCAATATATCAGCATCATATGCTATTAACGCAGAGTATTTTAGCAGGCGCCCTTTCTTCAAGTATGATGTCAATTCAATTACACGAAAACTAGATGCTTGCTCCAATAAATCATGGATCAGATATTCTACAGTCGCTCCGTTACTCAATACCTCCTATAAATACTATAGCGTCAAGAATCAGTGAAAAATCAGTAAAACGTCATGTTTACCTCTTTAATATCTTTATAATTTCCCTAAATTTTTCATTAAAATAAAGACGGTGCTCTATGTCATCTAAAAAAATTTCAGGAATAAAATGTCTACTGTTTTCTATCTGCTTTCTTAGCGTAACGACTGGATGTCAAACGAATGAAAAAGTGACTTCCCAACCTTTTTCCATTATTTATGGGTTCAAAGAAGGTGATAATAAATCAATTTATTTGAGCGATGAACAAGGGAAGAAACGTATAAAAATTATTGATGTTCCTAATAACGCAGGCGGCTACCCTGCTGTTTCGCCTACAGGTAAGCAAATTGCTTTTTATGGTAAATACGACAAACGAAAAACTTGGTCTATTCACACCGCTGATATCGATGGCACCAACATGCGCCGTTTAACCGATTTAAAAAACGCTTGGGACTACGGCCCTGCTTTTTCTTCTGATGGGAAAACCATTGTATTCGGCCGAGAGTACACTGATAAAAACGGCGACATGCAAGAAGGAATTTGGCTGATGAACTCAGACGGCACCGAACAACACCAGATAAAAGGATTAGAGGGAGGCGCTCCTGAGTATATGCCCGATGGACGACTACTCTTTCATTCTAAAGGCCGCTTTTCTAAAACGGCTGCAGCGCAAATAAGCATTGCCAATATCGATGGTAGTAACGTGATCCAACTTACCAATGATGATACAGATAACTTCAACCCAAAGATCTCGCCTGATGGCACCCAAATCGCTTACCTTTCAAATCGAGATGGTAATCAAGAGGTTTATGTGATGAACGTCGATGGCTCCAACCAAACACGGCTTACTAGAAACCGAATTAGAGATGGTGACCCTGCCTGGTCTCCTGACGGTTCTAAAGTCTTTTTTACATCACAGAACGTATTTGGAATTTATGATATTTATAAGGTCGACAAAGATGGCTCATCCACTGAAAGAGTGCTAATTAATGCGTCTCAAACAGCCACTGTCTATCACGTTGATAAGCACTATCTAGAAAGGTTAGCGCACGCCAGACAACAATAAACAAACATGGCGTAACGGAGTATTGGCAAGAATCATCATCTAGATACAGGTACTCTTATCTGTATCTAGCAAAGTCAGGGAAGTCTACAAATTTAGTAACTAATAACATATCTAAAAATACATTTCTGGTAGATTGGTTAAGAGTCCACCTGACAGGCAGTTAAGAGCGAGAAGTAGACGGCCAGTAAACTCGTTTTTGGACAGAAACGTATTAGAAATCTCTAAACAAGTAATTGTTATTAAGCAATAAATTTTTGCATTATTAGGGGTTAAAAGTTGATGCTCCTGCTGTTAAGCTACTTTTGAGATCAAAAAATAGGTTTATTTTGAAAAATAATAATTTAATGAGAGTACAACGAGATGAAATTATTTGATGTTCAATTACCATTGGAAGACGGTAAGTACCACAATAAATTTTCGATGCTCTGCACAGAACCTGCGTATTGTATTGAAAAAGACATTATTAGCGATTGGGCGATAAATTTTCAGGATAAAGATGGTAAATTTGTCAATGAGTTCCAAACTACGTTTCATTCATCATTTTGGGAGCTATATTTACATAAAGCTTTTAATGAAATGGGGTTTTCAATAGATTTCGACCCGAAGCACTACGCGCCAGATTTTATATTAAATGGAGAAGATGGATTTAACGTTGAAGCTGTTGTTTCAAATATTAAAGCTGACGGAGAACCCGAGAGTAGCCGAACATATGAGCACCTCCTTCAAAATTTGATGGAATTTAGCAGTGATGAGGAGTTTTCTTCAATAATTGATGAGGCTATTGTCAGGCACTCAAACTCGATGCAATCGAAATTAAAAAAATACATTGGGCACAGCAATAATGGCAAAATAAAGAAAGGTTATAGAGATCTTTCTTGGGTAGATGAAACTAAACCTTTCGTAATAGCTCTTGCTTCTTATGACCAAATTGAATATGGAAAAGAATCGTTTTATTCAATGCTAGCATTATTGTATGGAATTTATTTTTCTCCAGAGAAGTACGAATATGAAGTAAAAGAATCTATAAAAAAGCCTGATACAGATTCAGATATAAAGTTAGGTATTTTTAAAGATGAGTCATTTTCTGACATTTCAGCAGTTATATTTACATGTAATTTAACCTTAGGCAAACTTACTTCACTCGCCATTTCACAAGGCATGCCATCATTCAAGTCATCGATTTTGATCAAATTGCTTGATGAAAATATTGATGGGGATTTCATTCGCAGCATGCCAATGGAAGTAACACCCACTACTCCCGAATCTTTATTTGATGGCTTATATATTTTCCATAATCCTAAAGCAAAAATAAAACTATCTTCTGAAAAGTTTTCACAGAGTAAAATAATGGAAATTACTAGTGATTTCAGTTCGTTTACTTTTTCCGAAGGTAGATTACGTCCAATAAGAACAAGAATTACAGAACGAAGACCTCTTAAAGAAATTTTTATGCGAGAGGCTGAACTCCAATACAACCGTCACTTATACGAAGAAGATATTGCAAATGAAGAGAAATATTTTCAAGATTTTATGGATATAGAAAAGAAAAGAAGTGATGAAAAGTTGACTAAATTTTATTCAGAACGCTTTGGGGAAAAACACAAAAGAAAAAAAACTGGTAGGAACGCTCCGTGTCCATGTAACAGTGGAATAAAGTATAAAAAATGTTGTTATTTTCTTACTTAATTGTAAGCATCGCTAAAAAAGATCAAAAATGGATATTTTCTATCAGTACCTCACTTTGAATGGGGCAGAAACGACTTACGCTGATGGTCCGTTTCTGACATTTAGACAACCACCAGGTTAGAATTCGCTCACCTCAAAGCAACTTCCTCAACCCGCTCACATACCCGCGCTTATAAATCTCATCCCCCTCAGCATCTTTGACTTGTCCAGTTGGCATTGG
>NZ_JAGJEK010000026.1:0-109371 GCF_018101015.1 Pseudoalteromonas sp. MMG005
TAAACCCCTAAAAGGAAAGGTCATTTTAACCTATCCACATACTGATGATGCTGTGCTATATCAATTTTGGAATCTAAAAGAGCAGTATGGGTGGGAGTATTTAGAAAAGCTGGTTGCAACAAACCCGACTTGGGTACGTGGAACTTCTATGCCGTATGTCGCGATCAGTAATGGTTGGTACGGTGCCAGCTTTACAACATCTTGGGCGTTTGTACCTTGGCCAAACAGTGATACGCGCCTTATTTTACCTAAAGAAGACTATTTTTTAACTTGGTTTCAAGTTGCTGCAATTCCGAGAAATGCGAAGAATAAAGCGGCTGCAAAGTTATACCTAAACTGGATGATATCTAAAGAGTTTCAAAGTAAATGGTTACAATTTCCAGTACGTATGGATGTTAAATCTCCAGGCGGTTATAAATCGGTTCAGCACTACAACACATCACCAGCCGATTTTCATCGATTTATGCTAAAGCGTGACATGGTGGAGCTTTTCCGGTTACAACTAGAACAGTTGATCGGATCATATAAAGGACCAGCACCATTAGAGATGGATTACACTAAGAAGCCATAAAGAATATAAATTGTGTACCTTACGAAAATGTCCGATACTGTCTAGTATTGGACATTTAATGCGTAAATCATTCGCTTAATACAAATCAAAATACCAGCATATTACAATAACTATTAACCTCCTATAATTTATATTATGTTAAATTACCTTTTTCCCGTATATTTGTTGTTGTAAGGGGTCGTTCATTTCTAGATTTAATGATGAAGTGATATTTTAGATTTGATTGCTCTGAAGCCCCTATTAACTAAGGACTTCGCCTAGACTAACGCTAAAATCATCACAAATCAAATTACGTTTGTTTTTAGACAAAACCCGCTCATTTTGACTCATTCCACGATCATTCCTGCTCATTATACGTTTAGAATTAGATCACAATCCTTCACTTTAAAACGTGTTTAAAGCGAGTTTAAATAACGTTTAAACCCAGTTTTAACACCGTTTAAAGTTTCTCTACGGCAACCACACGATTAAAATCAGCCATCACTTGAATTGTGATCAGCGCACTGTCAGTTGTTAGCTTTAGCACGCTTTGATTGTATGCCGCTGAACTTGCTTGCTGAATTAGCTGCATTAAGTTCGCTGTTTGTTCAAATCCAATTGCTGCCAGCGACACACTTATCATCGCGTCATCAATGACCACCAAGGTACTGTGTTCTAAAGCTGACTTAGCAATAACTTTATCAACCGCATTGTTATTCAAGTGCCCGACTATCAATTTTGCACCATCATCTAACTGTCGTCCTAAAGCTTGTTTAGCAGCTGTTGTTGCTATGTGTTTTTTAAAATGTGACTCGCCAGTATTCACCGCATCATTGAACTTTGGGATCAACATCTCTCTAATGTGTTTGTCTTGCTTACAGAGTGTTTTACCTGCAGATATGTCACCACCAAGCCACGCTTTACCTGGATTATAGTCCCAACCCAAATCAATGCCTGGTAAACGTTGTAATTCCTCACCTGTGTTAGCGTCTACCTCAGTAAAATATTTGGTGTGTTCTTTTAATGCGTTTTCAGGTGTGACCGTTAAACCTTGCCGTTTTATCTCAGCTTCACTCAGGTTTACAACTTTGCACCGGCACAGCCAGCCGTTTGGCGGATAATGGGTATCCCAGAAATTATGTTCAATTGGCAATAAAATGTAATTCCACTTGCCATGTTGCGGCCTTCCGCGTTGATCACCAGCCGTCAAATACAATAAATATGGCCTACGCGCTTTTACCCGTTGCTGTTGTTCCCAACGGCCAGCTGCTCGTGCTGTATTTTTGTTATTACGATAAATCGTTTTAGTTCGCCAGCCTCGTTTGCCATTGTATGACCAACCATGCTTAGCAACGATGTCATCAAAGCGTTTTCTAAATGCTGTTCTTTGTTAAGCAGCGGTGAACGGGTACTTTCTCCAAAACAGAGAATATCGAAATCAGCTCAATGGCCCGCAGGTATAACGCAGGGAGCCAAGCAAATAGCGGTTCAAATAATGGTAATATAAGCTTTAACATTACCAATCAAGTTGTCGTGCAGGACGCTCAAGATGATGCAGCCGCAACGCGCACCGGTGAAAATATCGGCCGCCAAATTACCGCGTTGATTTTAAATGATATTCAGAGAATGGTGTTATTATCAAGTCAATTAGGAATGCGGCTTAGTTCAGTTTTATAAGGATAGTAATGATTTCAGGTTTAATGGTTGTGCTTTCATTTATGTTTCTCATTTGTGTATTTTTTTCAAAAACAATTGGTAAAAAATACACAAGTGAGGGTTTTATCAAATCGTGAGTTACTTTCCAATTATTGTCTTCATGAGTATTTCACTGCTTTATTTAAGAGTATTTGGAATAGACTTACGTAACCCAAATTTAACTGATTGGGTAAATGTTGCAACATACTTTAACAACGCATTCAGCCCCTTTTTATTGCTAGTGACAGTGGTATTACTTTACAAAACATGGGACACAAGTAAAACCGAGCTTGAAGAAACAAAAAAAGAATTAAAAATACAAAACACCATATCTAGATACCCTCATCACATTGATATTGTCAGGCATCGATTGAAAACTCTTGAACAGAACCTGAAAATGAACTGTTCTTCCCAGCTGGTTGATGATGCATTCGTATACTTTATGTGTCTTATACAAGAGAACAGAGAGGCGTTAGATAAATTAAGCAGGTTTCAAATTGATTGGACCTTAGGAAACGCTCCTCGCCCTGTTCACCATGACACCCCTATTGAAAAGTACCCAGAAAAATTCAAAAAATCATTTAAGTATCAAATAGAACTTGCAATGATGAATTGCTATCAGGATAAAGAAACCATCGTAGAAAAATTCAGCAATGATGGTGATTTACAATTATGTATTGAGGCAATTGTCAGCTTATTAATAAATCAGCTACTCTTTAAAACTGACCCTCACCTTTACGATGAAGTTCACGCACTTGAGCAGTATAAAATGCTAATTACTGACATCGTAAACGAACAAGATGAAGAACTGCAAAAATTACTCAAGAAAGAGGTAGATTACTATTTCAAACCAAAACTCATCAATGCTTTAGATACTCACTTACGCTCACTACCGGAAAATAACGAGCTGCTAGGTATTTATAGGAACTTACATCGCACCATGTAAACCTAAATGGCCAGCAGATATCATGGCTGAAAGCGAATCAAAAGTGCTTAGAACGAGGATGGTTTAGCTTTAACATTACGAACCAAATTGTCGTCCAGGGCGCACAAGATGATACAGCAGCAACGCGCACTGGTGAAAACATCGGCCGTCAAATCACCGCGTTGATTTTAAATGATATTCAAGAAAACGGTGTTATTATCAAGTCAATTAGAAATGCGGCTTAGCCGTAAAAAATGAACGAGATTAAAAAATTTAAGGACAATAATGGATGTATCTACCTTAATTATCATCTTTGCAATAATTTGCTTAGTGATAGCGTACTACATTGGGGATAAAGCCAAAGAAGATAGGTTTTTACATTACCTAGCCACATTCATATTCTTTTCTATCCTAACCGTGTCTACCTTGTATTTTAATGTATTTGGTTTGGATGTTAATAATTCTAGTTTAGAGGGGTGGACTGGTGCTGCCACATATTTTAATAACGCGCTCAGTCCATTTTTATTGATAGCCACTATAGCCTTACTCTACAAAACATGGGCTACGAGCAAGCAGGAACTTAGTGATACTAAAGATATTTTATCGGATCAAAAAGGGATAACTGAAAGTCAACTAAACCTTCAAAAACTCCAAACTGGTTTAGAAAAAGAAAAGTGGCTAAAATACAAGGTGGAAAGCAGAGCCAAGAATTTAACTCAGTTACTTCAATCAAAAATTGACCCTCTCATAGTAGGTATCTTTATTGAAGAAATTCGATTCAAATTACACGACAAACAAGACCTACCTCATTATAAAATGCTGGAAGATGCATACAACGATCTAGTTTCAGGCAAAGCAACTCACGCAGCCAATACATTAACAAAAGCCCAGCGAGGACTTGAAATCCCTACACCTCAATTCCAACAGGCGCTTGTTAACGATATCATCTCTAAAACACAAGTTGTTGATATTGTTTGCGTCCCTCGATTAACACGTTCTAAAAAGGAAAAAACTGAAGATATCACATCTTTTGGTACATTTTCATCAATAGAGCTAATAAAAGCGACTGATGCCATATTAGGTAGGCCCACTCCAATAAACCTTGATTGGAAATCAGAATTCCCCGTTATCATAGCTGAAGCTGCCTACATGGCAAATAATGGCTTTTTAACCTTAGATAAATTAACTAATAATAAGCATAACGTGCGTAATTACAACATAGATGTCAAAAACTCACTTAATGATATTATCGCTTTAATAAATGACACTGAAGGCTTGGTCGATGACGCCGATCGATTAAAAAGAGAGCTTGTTGAATATCTAAGGTTAACATTGGGGGAAGAGCTGTATTTAAAGATATATCGAGAATTTAACTCAGAGCCTCATATTGGTAAAGTACTAACCCGCTAAGATATGGCAATCAATTTACCTATGTAAACCACTTTCCACACTCCCAAGGGCTCCATAAATTTTTAAACTCGTCACATCAAAACATCGACGAGCGAGAGAATTATGGAGTTTTTACCACTCCCCAAACATCCAGTTACACGTTAATAAA
This sequence comes from Pseudoalteromonas sp. MMG005, assembly GCF_018101015.1. NCBI lineage: Bacteria > Pseudomonadati > Pseudomonadota > Gammaproteobacteria > Alteromonadales > Pseudoalteromonadaceae > Pseudoalteromonas > Pseudoalteromonas sp. MMG005. The sequence continues at coordinate 4,729 of NZ_JAGJEK010000026.1, forward strand.
GTCAACAATGCGACAGAAGTATTTGATAATGAAGGCGCGTATTGGGAGTTTGACGTTGAATTTGCAAATGTACCTGAGCCTGCAGCATTAGAGCTTGATGGCTTTTTGGCAAAGCTGCGCGGTTCAGTTGATGCGTTCTTGCTGCATGATGCGCGGTTTGAGCAAACGAATTTAGACACGGTTGCTTATGTGTCGGGCTCTAACCAAGATGGTAATACACTGGCGGTGACTAACCTGCCCTCTGGCCAAATTTATGCGCGGGCTGGCTCTAAAATTCAAATTGGTTCAGGTGGCAGTGCTGAGCTAAAAATACTCACTGAAAATGTAGTCCCACATCGCACGGGGGCGACGATGCTGCGCTTTGAGTCCCCACTGCGCCGTATTCCTGCGCATAACACCCCTATTTACTTTTCAAAACCTACGGGTGTATTTCGCCTGGCGAACAACAAGCAAGGTTTAGCAGACGCACAGTACAAAAATGAGGTTGTGGTACTTGGCAGCTCTTTAATTTTAGTTTAACCATCAGCTTAGCGGCGCGATAACGGCTTAATTCAAAATCGTTATTCGTTGCGATTGCCACGATTGTTCGTGATCCAACTGAACCGCCGCTCATTCTATGTATGGCTTTAACTTCAGCTTCTAACCTTACTTACTTTGGTGTAGGTGTTACATGTCGAATAGCCCAATATTTATAGCTTCTACGATGCACATTGAATACGCGACACAACACGCTAATTAGGTAACACTCTCGTTGATTTAATTTCTCGTTTAACTAGAATTGTTCAGGGAATCGGACATCAAGAGAGCTGTAGCCTTTGTTAATATACCCTTTTCGAATTCAATGCGTTGGATTTGCTTTTTAAGCTCACGGATTTCAATCTGCTCGGGCGTCATTGGTGACGCTAATGATGTCTGGCCATTTCGTTCTTATTTACTTACTGTTGATTTACCAACACCCATAGCTTTGGCCGCATCTTCTTGTGTGTAACCTTGGTCGACTACAAGCTGAGCTGTTTCTAATTTAATTGTCGCAGAATAGGTTGCGCGTTTTAACTTCGTCATTTTTTCACCCAAATTTGTATGCTTATTAGCATAACATTTCTTTCTTAACGGATGGCCAAATTAACTATGCCACTACAGGTTAATGGTAATACGAAGTTGATTAAATTAAGCTTTTTGTCACCACTACTGCCGTTACGAACGAATTAAACTCCTAGTGATTGGACTGTTGGCTTGGTCATAAATGATAGAAATTTTTTGCGATACAAATATTATGTTAAATCTATTGTGATTCTATATTTACTCTTCCACCACTCCCCACTCTTTTTAATAGGGTTATTAGATTACTTGACGTTATACACATCAACAACTGCGTACTCATTTCTATTACACGATCACTAAGTACCAAGGTTTATTTTACATATAAAACATTGAATTTAATTTAAAAAAATTTAATCATAGGGTCTAAAAATAATTGGCTGATGTCAGACTCATGATTCGTTTGATTTCACTCATATAAAATTTGGATTGCTCTGTTATATTATGAACATTAAATATATTTTTATTAGCATCATATCAGTACTTTCTTTGTCGATATGCTCTCACTTTTTTGCCATTGGCCACAACTTAACTTGGATTGGATTCACCCAGCCGCAACAGTTTATTTTATTATTGTTAAGGTTACTGTTTTTATCACTCATCGTTGAGCGTATTGTCGAATTGTATGTCATAGCTTACCGACAACCTGGAAAAATTAAACTCGTAAATAGAATTGATAATGGCAATAAAGATGAACGGATTGAAGCGACAGAATTATTAGCTAGCTACCGGGCAGAAACAACAAAACAAGCGGGCATTGTAGGGTTTTTAATAGGTTTAACCATGGGGCTAGTTGGAATACGTATTTTTTCAGATGTATTTTCTTTTTCGGGGATCCCTACACACCAGCTCATTTTGTTCAATGCATTTGAATTATTTACGATGGGTGCGCTAATGGCCGGTGGGTCAAAAGGAATTAATAAAATAGTTAGCGGTATTGAAGCTTTTGCAAGTATAGGAAAACGCAAGTCTGCGCATTCTGATTGAGCATTACCAGTTCTTTGGTGATGAAATATATGGTCATTTACATTATGTTAAAATGACCATAAACTTTAATTGGCAACGCACGGGTGAAGTTACTTTCCAATTTTTTTAAATTTTAGTGGGCCTTTTTTTCCATCTGAGCTGTAATAGCCAACTAACTGCGTACCGTCATTTGAAAGTGCCAAAGTATGAGTGCCTTCTGTAGTCCAACCTGGAATAGCTTGAGTCACCTTAACCTTATATTCTATCGTATTTCCTGAACGACTTCCGATACCATACTCAACCAGGGGAAGACCTTTAAACTCTACGTAATGGGTTATATATATAGCGTCTTTATCTTGGGATACAATCATGTGTCCATTTTTAAAATGTTCATTATTTACATCCTCCCAAAGACCATTAATATTTTTTGTCTGTGCTGCAGAAACAGAAAACACAGCTAGAAAAGTACTTACAAATAACAAGGTTAATGAATTGTATTTTTTCATCGCTAACTCCATAGCATAAGTATTCCAATAGATTGTGAGACAATGTAGCGTTTAATGAGCTTTATTTCAATTGAGAACGATTACAATATATTTAAAACACTTGCGGTCTTTGCTTATAACTGGATAGTTTCTGAAAGCATTGAAAATAAAACACGAAAATTAGTGATTAATAATATATAAAAATTATTATCGTAGCTATGAATTAAATATTTAAAAACCATAGATATAAAAATCCCCACAACTGTGGGGATTTGAGAATCGGTCACTATTGAAAACATGACAAAGTAGATCTTAGCTCATTGCCATCATCATTTTGGCAGGATTTTCTAAGTAGGCTTTCCATAAGTTATTAAAGCGTGCGATTGTACCACCATCTATTACACGGTGATCGCCAGACCAGCTAACTTGCATTATTGAGCGTGATACAACATTACCTTGCTCATCGAAGCGCGGTAAATGTTGCAATTTACCCAGTGCAACAATGGCGACTTCTGGTTTATTAATGATAGGCGTTGCGGTTGTGCCACCAATTGCACCAATGTTTGAAATTGAAATCGTGCCACCTTTTAAATCATTTGGTGAGACTCGCCCTTCTCTTGCGGCATTGGTTAAACGAGTTACTTCTTGAGCAACATCAACAATTGATTTATTTTGGCACTGTTTAATGTTCGGGACTAATAAGCCCAGTTTAGAATCAACCGCCATGCCAATATTATGATCATCAAAATATGTTAGTTCAGTACAAGCATCATTCACTTGTGAGTTAACAATTGGAAACGCTTTAATTGCTAAAGACAATGCCTTAATGAAAAATGGCATCATGGTTAGCTTTATACCGTCTTTTGCATATTGCTCTTTCAGATCTTTCCGTAGAGCGATTATGTCAGTTAAATCAATTTCATCACTAAATGTAAAGTGCGGGATCGTTGAAACGGATGCGACCATTTGTTTCGCCATAGCCGCTTTCATGCCTCGAATTGGTTCAACGCGTGTGCTGTTTCCTATGATTTCAACTGATTTATTTACAATATCAGTTTGGGTGTCGACCTTGTGATCCGATGTATTTACCGGTGCTTGCTCAATCTTACCTGATACAAAGCGAGCTATATCTTCTTTAAAAACCCGTCCATTTTTACCCGAGCCTGGCACTAGATTAATATCTAGGTCTCTTTCTTTTGCTAACCTTCTTACCGCAGGAGATGCAATCGCTTTGCCATTTGCAGCGAGTTGTGTTTTTACGGGTTCAGCAGCAGTTTTTATGTTTTCTGTTGGGGTCTGTGAAGTGACACTTTGACTTGAAGTTCCACCACAGTCACCTGCTAAGCGCATTTGAAATAACGGGCTATGTACCTGTGCAATCTCACCTTTTTGGTAATAGAGCTTTTCAACAACTCCATCATATTTAGCCGGTATTTGGACCAATGCTTTGTCAGTCATAACATCGCACACAGCTTGATCTTCTTTAATCTCATCCCCTTGTGCAACAAGCCATTCGACAATTTCACATTCAACAATTCCTTCACCGATATCAGGTAAAATAAAATCTTCAAAATGTGTTGCTGAATTTACATTATCTTGCGTGTTATTTGCCGGAGAATCATTGACTGACTCCACGCCAGCAACTTCCATTGCAAAAAGTGGCTCATGTACCTTAGCGATTTCACCTTTAGCATAATGTAACGTTGTTATCACGCCATCATGTACAGCAGGAATTTGAACAAGTGCTTTATCTGTCATAACATCACAAATTGGCTGATCTTCTTTCACTTCATCACCGACAGCAACAAGCCATTCGACAACTTCGCACTCCACAATACCTTCACCAATATCAGGTAAAATAAATTCTTTAGCCATGACTACTCCTTAAAACTCTACAGACTTTTTAATTGCAGCAAATACTTTAAGCGCATCTGGCACATATTCTTTTTCTAACGCTAATGGATATGGCGTGTCGAGACCACACACTCTAGCGATAGGTGATTCTAAGTGTAAAAAACATGTTTCTTGAATCGTGGCTGCTATTTCCGCACCAAAGCCATTTGTTATTGGTGCTTCATGACTAATAATGAGTCTGCCCGTTTTCACAACAGACTTAGCTATTGTGTCAACATCCCACGGGAGAATGCTACGCAAGTCAATGATCTCACAACTAACCCCTGCTTCTTCTGCCTTTTGAGCTGCTTGCTCGATGATCTCCATTTGGGCTCCCCATGCTAAAAGAGTGACGTCTGTACCCTCTTTTACCACTTCAGCCTTGCCGATTTCGATACTATAGTCTTCTTCAGGCACCTCACCAATCGACGCACGATACAAACGTTTGGGCTCAAAGAAAATAACGGGGTTATCGTCTTGAATACATGCACGCAACAAACCTTTTGCTTGGTATGGATTACGTGGCACAACCAGTTTTAATCCTGGAGTATGGGCGAAATATGCTTCAGGTGATTGTGAATGATATAACCCTCCTGCGATACCACCACCATATGGTGTACGAATGGTCAAATTACCTACATCGAATTCATTGCCACTGCGGTAGCGGAACTTGGCAGATTCATTGACGATTTGGTCAAATGCAGGGAAGATGTAATCAGCAAATTGGATCTCAGCTAATGCCGGCGCACCAAAAGCGGCCAAACCATTAGCAAAACCTAAGATACCCTGTTCCGTCAGTGGTGTATTGAAAACACGGTGTTTACCATACTTCTCTTGTAAACCTGATGTGGCTCTGAAAACGCCACCAAAATGACCTACATCTTCACCAAAAATACACGCTTGGTTATGTTCAGCCATTGTAATATCGAGTGCCGAGTTAATGGCGTGTAACATGTTCATTTTAGCCATTATTTAATTCTCCCTGCGGTCACTGGATATGCTTCTGGATGTTGTTTTATGTGCTCTTTAAGTTCTTCGTATTGTTTTTGCAAAGCCGGTATCGGTTGATCATATACATCTGATACTAACTCTTCGAGCGCTGGCTTTTGAATTTTTTCTGCTACTTTTAATGCTGCTAAAATATCTTCTCTGATCTTATCTTTTTCAGCTTCATCTTCTTGTTCATTTAGCCACCCTTGTTTTAATAGCCATTTTTTGTAACGTTCAATTGGGCAACTATCTTTAAATTCGGCTTCTTCTTCTTTACTACGATACCCAGATGGATCATCAGATGTTGAATGAGCACCTAAACGATAAGCGATAGACTCAATTAAAATGGGTTCACCATTTTCAACAGCCATTTTTCTAGCAGCTTGCGTTGCTGCAAACACTGCTAATGCGTCACCGCCGTCCACTCGAATCGTTTTTATGCCGTAACCTACGCCGCGAGAGGCAATCCCGTCGCCTTTAAACTGCTCGTCGGCTGGGGTCGAAATTGCATAACCGTTGTTTCTTGCAAAGAATAATACCGGCGCCTCATGCACTGCGGCCATATTCAAACCTGCATGAAAGTCACCTTCAGACGCGGCGCCTTCGCCAAAATAACAAATGGTCAAATTATCAATTTCAGAACTAAGTTCACCGGTTTTAGGATCAATATGTTTTAGTTTCTGTCCATAGGCATATCCTGTCGCTTGTGGGATCTGGGTACCTAAAGGCGATGAAATAGTTAGGTAGTGTAATTCATTTGAACCGTAATGAACGGGCATTTGACGCCCTTTACCCAAGTCTTTTTCGTTAGAGAAAAGCTGGTTCATAAACTGTTCTAGAGTGAAACCTCGGTATGCCAATGCTGCTTGTTCACGATACTGGGCCATGATCATGTCTTCTGGCTTAAGCGCAGCTGCACTTGCTGTAATTGCAGCTTCTTCTCCTAAGCACTGCATATAAAAACTCACTCGCCCTTGGCGCTGTGCAGCTTGCATACGCTCATCTAATAAACGAATAAAGCGCATAGTCGAATATAGGTTTAAAGCAGTTTCTTGATCGATATCAGGGGCTGTTGCGCCTTCTAATATCTCTCCATTTTCACCAAGTATTGTCAGTGTTGGAATATTTAGGGCATGGCTATCAATAAACTTCAGCGCATGACTGATATTTAGCGATATGTTATTGGGGTTAGTCATAACCTACCTTCTCTTGTTGTCGAAACACATTTGCAAACTATGAGACACCAATTTTTGAGCTTTGGAATATCTACACATTCGCGTTATTTCTTATACGAATAATCTGTGCGACAAATGCAAATTGATTAAATTAAAGCGACCTTCACTTTACGTTAACGTAAAGGGTTATTCAACTGATAGTAGGTGAATAACCCTTAATTTGCATTATATAAGTTGGAAAGTTTTCAATACGGAAATGAAAAACCTTTTATAACAATGAATTAAATGAACTTTTCATTTATTTCCATTGGAATAACAGTTAACAGTGCACGTTGACCTAGTGCAACTTTGGCATTTGGAAAGATTATAGCCTCACCCTCGACTTCCGCAAAATACTGTGTATCACCATCTGTAGCCAATAACGCATTTTTAGAAAAACCCGTGAAATTCACTGCGCTGTCAGGGAATGGGAAAGAAAATTCATCATGAGTTCGGTTTATTGTTCGATGAACTTGAAACAACTCAAAGTCCTGCGCATTAAAATCTCGATATTTCACTTCCTCTTGGCTAATTAATGCGGTCAATGTATCTTTGGTTTTTGCAAATCTAGCCATGTCATTTTCACCGAATGGTTTTACTTGCCCAAGTTCGACGGTAAAGGCATCGGCACCAAATTGAAATGACGAAAAATAACTAAAGGTTGTTGCTGCAGAACGCATTGTTAATACCGTATTTACGCCACAAGACAGTAAAAACTGTAATTGTTGTTTTTTCCATGGTTTGCCATGCAAATATGGATAGACCGCAAATTTTTCATTTTTAGAACCACGAATTGCCGTGTGCAAATCGTAATGGCAGCGGTAACGCCCTTCTTCTACACTGGTAAAGAAGTCAGTCACATAGGTTTCTAATTTTGCTGCTCGAACGCGCTCTGAGTTTGTGATCTCTCCCTTTGCATGTTCACCATTAAAGAGTCGATTTAAGTTTTCTTCAACAAATCGGTTAGCGATATTAATTGATTTCGGGTTACCATAAATAAACAATACTCGCTGTTTTAGTATGAGTTCGCCCTTTATGATCGATTGAATTAACTGATCGCATATTTCGATGGGCGCTGTTTCATTACCATGTACCGCACTTGATAGAACAATATCCTTTGAGGTGTTGCCTTGGGGAGTAAACTGAATAACGCCTGTATCAAGTACTTCCACTAATGTGCCGTTATCCAGCGTGAAATTGCTAGCCGGTAAGTCGAATTCATTTTCACGTGTTAGGGTTAAAAAATCCCCAGTTTCTTTTAATGCTTCAAGGTACATACAGCCACCTGTTATAATAATGTGAGAGTAAATACCCTTAATTAACCCGACTACAATGACGTCTGTCTGCTTATTTAAGGATACAAAAAAGCCATGCATCACGCATGGCTTCAAATAAAAATAAGTTAGCTAATAACAGAATCAACTAACTCTTTTGCTTCTTGCTCAAGCTGAGCCAGATGTGCTTCTCCTTTAAATGATTCAAGGTAGATTTTATATATATCTTCGGTACCTGAGGGGCGTGCAGCAAACCAGCCAAACTCAGTCACAACCTTTAAACCACCAATTGAGGCATTATTGCCAGGTGCGCGAGTTAAAATCTGGGTGATTTTATCACCGGCCAATATGTTCGCTGTTACGTCGCTTTCACTCAGGGCTTTCAGCCTATCTTTTTGAGCTGTGTCAGCTGGTGCGTCTATCCTTTTATATAGTGGCGCGCCAAATTTGGCCTCTAACTCTTTATATCGCTGCGAAGGGGTTTTGCCAGTCACAGCCAATATTTCCGCTGCCAATAATCCAAGGATAAATCCATCCTTGTCGGTATTCCAAACGTCACCATTCAAACGCAAGAAAGACGCTCCGGCGCTTTCTTCCCCACCAAACGCCAACCATTGCTTATTGAGCCCCTTAACAAACCACTTAAACCCAACAGGTACTTCATATACTTCATGATTATTGGCTTGTACTACTTTATCAATCATGCCTGAAGACACTAATGTCTTACCGATTTTAACGTCGCTTGGCCAGTCTCTGTGATTTAATAAATAATCAATGGCAACGGCTAAAAAGTGATTTGGATTCATCAACCCATCTTTGGTTACAATGCCGTGACGGTCATAGTCTGGGTCGTTACCTATGCCAATGTCAAAATCATCTTTAATAGCGATTAAATTAGCCATTGCAAAAGGAGATGAGCAATCCATACGAATTTTGCCATCTTTATCCAGTGGCATGAATCCAAATGCTGGGTCGACAACATCATTAACTACGGTTAGATTTAGGTCATATTTTTTAGCTATAATTGGCCAAAAGTTGATGCCAGACCCCCCAAGTGGGTCAACTCCAATGGTTATGCCTGCAGCAGCAATTGCCTTTAAGTTTATAATGTTCTCTAAGTCATCTATATACGGTGTCATTAAATCTTCGTATTTAATAAAGCCAGAACGTTTTGCTTTAGCATACGGGAATAGCTCTACTTCAACGAGATCTTCAATGAGTAATTGATTTGCTCTGTCTTCAATCCATTTCGTGACATCAGTATCAGCAGGCCCCCCATTCGGTGGGTTATATTTAAAGCCACCATCTTGGGGGGGATTATGTGACGGCGTGACAACAATCCCATCGGCTAACTCATTAGGGTGAGATTTATTGTAGGTGACAATCGCGTGGCTAATCACAGGTGTAGGCGTATAATCATCGTTATCTTGTGTAATAACTTGCACTTCGTTTGCGACTAATACTTCTATAGCTGAATTGAAGGCGGCTTCAGATAGTGCATGGGTATCTTTACCTAAAAATAATGGGCCAAAAATATTATTTGCTTTACGGTAGTCACAAATAGCCTGCGTTATCGCTAAAATATGCGATTCATTGAATTTGACATTGTAAGAACACCCTCGATGCCCTGAAGTACCAAAAGCCACACACTGTTCTGGATTTTGCTCTAGATCGGGTTCATTCAAATAATATGCAGACATCAATTTAGGGATATTAACTAACTCTGATTGCGCAGCTTTTTTTCCTGCACCGGGATGAATTGCCATTAAGATTTCCTTATAGGTAGTCTCGGATAGTTTCAGCTTGTGCTTCATTATAACCAAGGCCAAGTGCAACCTCGTGAAGCATCATTTTTTTACGAGTTGTGTTTGAGTTGGTCATCACCCAATATTCACTGTCCAGAATATTTTTTGGGTTCATACTACTACCACTTTCAAGCAACGCTTCTTTGCTTGTCGCAAAGTAAATTCGATCTCGGCCTTTGATATCAAGTACTTTTTTAAACGCTGTTTTATGTGTACGATGTAAGGCACATAAAATAAACAAAAACCTGCCAACAACACCTTTTTGCATAGCAAGCTCTTCTTTATTTAAAATATTGAATACGTTAGCTGAAGATTCTGACACTTTAGTGACTGTGTCTTCGACCGCCACTTCAGTAGCTACTGGTTCCGCGTCATCTTCCGTAATCGATTGAATACTATTATCAGGAGTCAAATTTAATAAACGACGTAAGATTTGCGAGGCACTCTCACCAATACTTTGAGTGTTACTGGCAATATATTGATAAAGCTCGTCATCTATTTCTATTTTTTTCATGCTTTTCCTGTCATTACTGGTATTAATGCATCTAAAAATGATTATATCCTGATTTCACAGATTACTCTACGGCTTTGCATTTATGTCTTTGACTGGCACAATTAGCACAGATACATTGGAGAAAATATGTTACTAAACTATAAGCAAACAGGAACAGGTCCTAACCTAATTTTGATGCATGGCCTGTTTGGCTCACTAGAGAACCTCAATATAATCGCAAAAGCCTTGTCTGAACACTTTACGGTGGTCAATGTTGACTTGCGTAATCACGGGCAATCATTTCATGATAACCAGATGAACTATGACGTCATGGCAAACGATATCGTTGAATTAATGCACCACCTTGGCATAGAGAAAGCGCATGTTGTAGGCCACTCTATGGGTGGCAAGGTTGCCATGCAGTTCGCGACCCTATACAAAGAAAAGGTCACAAAACTTGTGGTGCTCGATATTGCACCTGTTACTTATCAACCCCGCCATAACGAAATTATTAACGGCCTTAATAAAGTTTCTCTACATCCACACGTCGTTAGTAGAAAACAAGCAGATGAGATTCTATCCGAGCACGTAGAAATGGCGGGGGTTCGTCAGTTTTTATTGAAAAGTTTGGCCAAGAATCCAAACGGCAATTTTAGTTGGAAATTTAATTTACCTGTTATCTCTGCAAACTATCAGAGTATCATTTCTAACATAAAAGCTTATGCAGGCAATTCATGCGACGCATTGTTTATCAAGGGAAATAACTCTGATTACATTCTTGCTGAGCATCGCGAAGCAATTGTGGCCATATTTCCCAACGCAACTGCTAAAGTTATTCATGGTACTGGCCATTGGCTACATGCAGAAAAACCACTGCCTGTAAATAAATCAATTATTGATTTTCTTCAATAATTGTTCGGTTTTTGTTGTACCGCTCTTAATTTATCTTTATTGAGTATGGTATAGTAGCCGCCGTTTAAGTTTTCAGTTGGGTGCATATGGTCAGCCAGTATATTAATGAATTTGAAACCTTAGGACTGTATTTCGCTTTAGCGGGTATTTTCTTTTTTATCGGAATGGCAATTCAAGACGTTTTAAAAAAAGGTGATGTACCCAAGTTTGGTCGATATACTGTGTGGTTAGTATTGTTTCTAGGCTGCTCTGGTTTTATTGCCAAAGGGCTAATTCAAGTCTTTTGGCAAGGCGCAGGTGTTGGATAAAAATGGCCAAATCTGAAACAGACAGAACAACGATTGATTTGTTTGAAAATGAAAAGCGACCAGGAAGACCAAAAACTAACCCACTCCCCAGAGAGGTTCAGTTGAAAGTCAATAAGCGCAATCAAATAAAAAGAGATCGCGCCAGAGGTTTAAAACGTGTTGAATTTAAGGTTTCGTCAGAGCTTTACCAAGCATTGAGCGATATGGCTGATGAGCAAAACATTAGCCGCAGTGCTCTGATAGAGACTATCTTGCAAGAGAAATTAGCGAATAACAGATAGAAGGTAAGTATTTAATGGCAAGCGTAGGTATATTTTTCGGCAGTGACACCGGTAACACAGAACATGTTGCTAAAATGATTCAAAAAGAGCTAGGTAAGCAGCTCATTGACGTCAAAGACATTGCAAAAAGTAGTAAAGAAGAAATTGCTGAATTCGATTTAATTTTGTTTGGCATCCCTACTTGGTATTATGGTGAAGCACAATGTGACTGGGATGATTTCTTTCCAGAACTTGAAGAAGTCGACTTTGAAGGTAAACTAGTCGCGATTTTCGGTTGTGGTGATCAAGAAGATTACGCTGAGTACTTCTTAGATGCTATGGGTATGATCAACGACATTGTGACCGAGCGTGGCGCGATTGTTGTTGGACATTGGGCAACTGAGGGTTACCAATTTGAAGCATCTAAAGCCATGGCTGATGACAATCACTTTGTTGGCTTAGGGATTGATGAAGATCGTCAACCAGAATTGACAGAACAACGTGTAAAAGCATGGTGTAAGCAAGTATATGATGAAATGTGTCTTTCAGAGCTTGAAGACTAAATAAAAGACTACTTTGCACTTCACGCTTTAGCGCGTTATTCTTAAGTCAAAGCAGCGTCGTGCGAATGACTTAAGACAAAACTATAATTAATTGAGACAGAGTGAATGACTGATCACAACTTAGAGTTAAAAAAAGCAGGTTTAAAAGTAACATTACCAAGAATAAAAATTCTTGAAATATTACAATCACCTGACAACCAACACATCAGTGCTGAGGATGTGTACAAGATTTTACTCGATAAAGGTGAAGAAATTGGTTTAGCAACAGTATACCGTGTACTAAACCAATTTGATGATGCTGGCATTGTTACACGTCACCATTTTGAAGGTGGAAAGTCTGTTTTTGAATTATCAGGTAGCACTCATCATGATCACTTAGTATGTTTAAAATGTGGTAAAGTTGTTGAGTTTGAGGATGAGATGATTGAATCTCGTCAAATACAAATTGCTAACGAAAATGGCATACGTTTGACTAATCACTCGTTGTATTTATATGGTGAATGTGAAGACACGGAAGCGTGCAAAAAGTATGCGGATGAAAACGGCAACTAATATTGTGCATTTTTAAAACCGGCTACCTAGCCGGTTTTTTCATGCATTTTTTTCGCTTTCCTGTTGGCTCTTTAAGTTATACATGCCACTTGCTTCAAAGTAATCAACTATTTAACTTTCACTCTTTCCTCCCCTTTTATTGTTAAGCCAGATTAAACACGACTACCTACTGGATATTTAAACAGTCTAAGTTACAATACCTACCTTAGTCATAAAGGATAATTGCAATGTACAAGCTTTTTGAGCGTTTCACTGACCCATTTCCTCAATCCAATGTAGCTCAGCCGCCAAAGTCACTTTTTTCATTTTGTCGTTTTTATACCAAGGGTATGGAGTGGCCGCTAGGTATTATGTCTTTGAGCGCAGCTTTGTTAGCAATACTCGAAGTGGCTTTGTTCGGCTTTATGGGGGACTTAGTTGACTGGCTATCACATTACACACCGGATACGCTCTTTATTGAAAAAAAATCAGAGCTCATTTTCATGGCCATAGTTACGGTTATTGCCTTGCCTCTCATTACTTTTTTTCACTCAGCAATTATCCATCAAAGCTTGTTGGGCAATTACCCTATGTCTATTCGCTGGCAAGCTCACCGATATTTGTTACAGCAAAGCATGGCTTTTTATCAAGATGAATTCGCTGGTCGAATTTCAACGAAAGTAATGCAGACTGCCCTAGCCGTGAGGGAAACTGTAATGAAGTTACTTGATGTTCTGGTTTATATTCTTGTTTATTTCACCGCGATGCTCACCCTTGTAGCGAGTTCTGATCCTCGACTGATGGTTCCTTTAGTACTGTGGTTATTTTTGTACATTGCGGTTCAGTTGTACTTTATTCCTAGGTTGAAGAATATTTCAACTGAGCAAGCCAACGCGCGTTCAGAAATGACAGGTCGTATCGTCGACAGCTATACTAATATTTCTACTGTAAAGTTGTTTTCTTATACACAACGGGAAGAACAGTATGCAAAAGAAAGTATGGAAGTATTTATTGAACCGGTATACAAACAAATGCGCCTTGTAACCAGTTTGAATGTCTGTGTTCAAACTGTTAACTATTTATTGGTATTTACCGTAGCCGCCGTCGCAATCTATTTATGGTCATATAGTGCAATAACCGCAGGCGCTATTGCGATTACAATTGGTTTAGCATTGCGGTTAAATGGGATGGCTCAATGGATAATGTGGGAAATAAGTGGTTTATTTGAAAACATTGGCACCGTTGCCGACGGGATATCCAGCCTTTCTCTAGAGCTCGATGTCACAGATAAACCAAACGCACCTCAACTAGAATATCAGGCTGGAAAAATAACCTTCAAAAATATCCAGTTTGCCTATAAACGCAAAGATAAATCCAAAGAACATAGTGTTATTAATAACCTCAACTTAACAATTCAACCCGGTGAGAAAATTGGCGTAGTTGGCCGCTCAGGGGCCGGAAAGTCAACACTTGTCAATTTACTGCTGAGGTTTTATGACCTAAATAGTGGCGCAATAACGATAGACGACCAAAATATTTCAGATGTGAAACAAGAGAGCTTACGCCAGCTTATTGCAATGGTTACGCAAGATACGTCTTTATTGCACCGCAGCATTGCAGATAATATCTTGTATGGTAAACCGACAGCAAGCGAAGAAGAATTAATCATCGCCACAAAAAAAGCACAGGCATTTGACTTTATAAAAGATTTAGAAGATAGCCACGGTAACACAGGCTTTAATGCACAAGTTGGTGAGCGCGGGATAAAGTTATCTGGGGGGCAGCGTCAGCGCATCGCCATCGCAAGAGTGTTACTAAAGAATGCGCCAATCCTTATTTTAGACGAGGCTACGTCTGCCCTTGATTCAGAGGTTGAGTCTGCAATTCAAGATAGTTTAGATGATTTAATGACCAGCAAAACGGTTATCGCTATCGCCCACCGGTTATCAACTATAGCACAAATGGATCGCCTCATTGTAATGGAACAAGGAGAAATTATTGAACAAGGGTCGCACGAGGTACTATTAAAACAAAATGGTGTTTACGCCAAATTATGGGCTCATCAAACTGGGGGCTTTATTGGGTTGGAGTGACCCCATAACAAAAGATCCGGCATGCTTGGTCAACTAATTCATCAAGCGCGGCTTCACTAAGTGGCGCTTTCCAACTAATTGTTTGCTCCCAGTAGCTCAACTTTTTAAGTCCTCCCCAAAAAAAACCTGCCGCAAATTCTGGACTAAATTCACCTAAACACTGGGTATCTGCCGCATCTTGAAACCATTGCAACATTGATTTCTCACAATTTAAAAAGCGCCCTTTCAAACTTTCAGCGCGCTCTTTTGAGCGCATAGATTCAATCATGACGATTCTCGACAAAGTAAGGTAATCTTCAT
Organism: Pseudoalteromonas sp. MMG005; assembly: GCF_018101015.1. Lineage (NCBI taxonomy): Bacteria > Pseudomonadati > Pseudomonadota > Gammaproteobacteria > Alteromonadales > Pseudoalteromonadaceae > Pseudoalteromonas > Pseudoalteromonas sp. MMG005. The sequence goes on from NZ_JAGJEK010000026.1 coordinate 19,914, forward strand.
CATTCAATAGCGCTAGAGCACTAATTGCCAAATGTTTTAGCTGTGATTCAAATTGGTAGTTCGGAATAAATTGAATCGCAGTCAATGGTGTGATCCGCTCAATTAATTGCGAAACTACGGTGTCAAACAATGCGTCCTTAGTCGGAAAGTGTTTATATAAGGTTCGCTTTGAAACTTTTGCTTCGCTACTAATCGCTTCCATTGTCGTTGCTGATAAACCAAATTGGGCAAATTGCGCAATTGCCGCTTTTAAAATATCTTGCTGTTTGATGGAATAATCCGGCATAAGTTACAAATATAAATAATTGGTGGGCCACATTTTAATAAAAAATAGCACAAATAAATAGTACACGATACCGTTTACCTTATATAGCAAAAAGTATACACTTGTGTTTACTTGCATAAAAGTCACCCTAATTTCTTTACATTATGTCGTATTGGGTATGAAATGAACTATGCAAGGTAGTCTATTTGAGTTGTCAATCGCCCTGACCCACTATATTGCCAACTCGTGATAACACTTATGTCTATAAATTTACTTATAAACATAAAATAGGATTTGGAGTGTTTATGTATCCCCCACTTAACAGTCGTTTAAAAAAAATTTCCGTGTTAATAGCATCTTTTACGCTATTAACCGCATGCCAAGATATGCCTGAAGCACAATCAGCAGGCGGTATGCCACCCGCTCAGGTAAGTGTAGAGCCTGTATCAAGGACATCGGTACCAATCATAATTAAATTGCCTGCAACCCTCGCTGGTAACAAAGAGGTTGAGATCCGTGCTCGCGTGTCGGGTATCGTTGAATCTCGTAATTTCGAAGAAGGACAGAAAGTATCTGCGGGTCAGTCCCTATTTACCTTAGACTTAGAGCCCTTTACATTGGAAGTAGAAAAAGCTCAAGCTGAAGTCAATGTGGCGGTTGCAACCGTAAAACAAGCAAAACGAGAACGCGACCGATTACAAAAACTCAAAAATGAGCGTTCAGTATCAAAACGAGATTTCGATAATGCTGCATCAAACTATGATATCGCAGTGGCGAACCTCGCTTCCTCCAAGGTTGCTTTGAATGAATCAAAGTTAGACTTGGAATACGCACACGTAAAGGCGCCTGTTTCAGGCATGATCGGCCGTGAGTTAGTCTCTGAAGGAAGCTATGTATCAGGCCCTGAACTGTTGTTAACCGAGTTGACCGAAACTGACACTATGCGTGTACGATTTGGCTTTTCTGAGCGCGAACAACTTCAAATGCGTAAAGATGTTGAGAATGGCAACTTAAGCTTACCCAAAAATAATGAATTCGATACAAAATTGATTCTTCAGGACGGGTCCACTCACGAGAGTATGGGCAAAGTAAACTTTAGTGATGTTCGCGTTAATCGGTATACCGGAACAAGTGAACTCCAAGCCAAAGTTGAAAACTCCACGGGTCAACTACGACCAGGGCAATTTGTTCGTGTAGAGCTTATTGGCGCCGTGCGAAACAATGCAGTACTTTTGCCACAACGAGCCGTACTTGATAATGGCACAGGTAAGTTTGTTTATGTTGCCACGGAAAATGAACAAGGGACTATGGTCGCACTACCAGCACCTGTCGAGGTTGGAGAATGGGTACATTTAGACGATAAGAACTATTGGGTAATTCGAAGCGGATTAACCGATGGTCAGCCTGTCATCACAGAAGGGTTCGCGCGTATCTTCTTTCCTGGAATGCCTATCGCAATAGCTGATAAAGGAGAGTAACACGATGTTCTCTCGCTATTTTATAGACCGACCAATATTTGCTTTTGTGATCTCTATTGTCATTGTATTAGCAGGGCTTGCTGCAATGCGAAGTTTGCCCGTAGCACAGTACCCTGAAATCGCCCCTCCTGTTGTACAAGTGACTGCAGCGTACCCAGGCGCTTCTGCTGATGTATTAGAGCAAACGGTTGCAGCGCCAATAGAAAATGCCATCACCGGTGTTGAAGGTATGATGTACATGAGTTCGACTAGCACAAGCTCAGGAGCAACCACAATTGCTGTTACATTTGAAATCGGCACTGACGTTGACCAAGCTGCGGTAGACGTAAACAACAGAGTGAAACAGGTTGAGGCTCGATTACCAGAAGAAACCCGACGCCAAGGCGTTCAGGTAACGAAAGGTTCATCTAGCTTTTTACAAGTTCATGCGTTTTATTCACCTGACAATACTCGAACCAGTTTATGGACTTCTAACTATGTCACCATGAACATTCTTGATCGTATTAAACGGATCCCTGGCACCACCAGCGTGCAAATTTTTGGCGCCAAAGATTATGCGATGCGCGTATGGTTAAGACCCGATATTATGAGTCAGCTAGCTGTTACCGTTGAAGAGGTTGCATCCGCTATCCGAGAACAAAACTCACAATATGCAGCTGGTAAGATAGGTGCAACCCCAACCTCAGTGCATGCTCAAGAACTTGTCTATAGTGTGACGGCACAAGGCAGGCTTTCAACACCTGAAGAGTTTGACGACATCATCATTCGTGCAAACCCGGATGGATCAAATCTACGATTAAAAGACATTGCCCGTGTTGAGTTAGGCTCTAAAGATTATGACTTTGCCGGAACAATCAACGGAAAAGAAGCTGTGTTACTTGGGATATTTTTACAACCTGGCGCTAACGCATTAGATGTTGCGGCTCAGGTAAATAGTACAATTGAAGAGTTAAAAACACAATTCCCCATTGGGCTAGCTCATGTTACGTCATACGACACAACACGTTTTGTAGAAGTGTCTATTCGCGAAGTGATTATCACCTTAATGGAAGCCATGGTTTTGGTATTCTTAGTGGTCTATTTATTTTTGCAAAACTGGCGAGCAACACTGATTCCAACATTAGCCGTGCCGGTATCTTTACTAGGTACATTTGCAGGCATGTATATGCTTGGCTACTCAATAAACACCCTCACATTATTCGGTATGGTGTTATCTATTGGTATTGTTGTCGATGATGCGATAGTGGTACTTGAAAATGTTGAACGTATTATGCACGAACAAAAAGCCTCCGCTCGTGATGCTGCAATACAGGCTATGAAAGAAGTCAGTGGCCCCGTAATCGCGATTGTACTTGTGTTATGTTCTGTGTTCGTGCCCATCGCGTTTTTGGGCGGTTTAACGGGCGAATTGTTCCGTCAGTTTGCCATTACAATTTCAATCGCGGTGAGCTTATCTGGTGTGGTCGCGTTAACAATGACCCCCGCTTTATGTGTGCTTATTTTAAAACAAGAACACAAACAAACTGCGCGATTTTTCTTGTGGTTTAATGCGTGGTTTACCCGTGTTACTGGTAAATACGTCGGTGCTGTGAGCTTTATGGTCCGTCGCGGGTTACTTGGGTTCATTTTAGTTGCCGCAATGATCGCTTCAACCGCAACCCTTTGGAAAAGTACACCCGGTTCTCTAGTGCCTGATGAAGATCAAGGTTACTATGTATCTGCTATTTTCCTGCCTGATGGTTCTTCACTTGAGCGTACAGCTAAAGTCGTCGAAGAAGTTATTGCTGCAGTTCAATCTAACCCTGCCAATGAAAATGTTGTCGCTTTTACTGGATTTGACTTCATCGGCGGCGGTTATAAAAACAGCGCTGCGACCCTATTCGTCACTCAAAAACACTGGGACGAACGAGAAATTGACACAAAGTCACTTGTTGGTGAGCTTTATATAAAAACAGCGCATATTAACGAAGCGTTAGTACTGGCATTTAACCCTCCGCCAATATTCGGACTAGGCAGTACCGGTGGGTTTGAAGTATATCTACAAAATAAAGGTGCTGGCGGCCATGAGAAGCTTAAGCAGAATATGCAACTGGTAATGGCTGAGGCACAGAAAAGCCCAGTGTTAGCAAGTTTGCAAACCTTGTGGCGACCTAATGCGCCTCAGCTCAAAGTACATATGGACCGAGAACAAGCCCGTGCTATGGGTGTTAACATCAATAGTGCATTCACCGCGTTGGGAGCTAACTTAGGAACGTACTATGTAAACGACTTCAATAAATTTGGTCGCGCTTGGCAAGTGCTGCTTTCAGCCGAAGCTGAATTTAGGATGACCCCTGAAGACGTAGGTCGTATATACGTGAAAAACAATCAAGGTGATATGGTTCCTATTTCCGCGTTTACACGTATTGAGTACAGCCGAGGACCTGAGAACCTAGAACGATACAACAACCTATCTGCAGTAAAGCTACTGGGTGAAGCCGCCCCAGGATACAGTTCAGGCCAAGCTATAGCTGAAATGGAACGTATAGCCAAAACAGTACTCCCACCCGATATGACTTACGACTGGACAGGCTCGGCCTATCAAGAAAAGCAAAGCTCTGGCACTACAGGTTTAGCGCTGGGCCTTGCTGTTATAATGGTATTTTTAATATTAGCAGCCTTGTATGAACGTTGGTCTTTGCCCTTATCGGTATTACTTGCGTTACCATTTGGTACATTTGGTGCGTTGATCTCTGTATGGATAGCGGGTTTAACCAATGATGTATACTTTCAAATTGGCCTCGTTACGTTACTTGGTTTGGCAAGTAAAAATGCTATTTTGATTGTTGAATATGCGCTTATGAAATATCAACAGGGTTGGAGTGCCAGTGCTGCTGCGCTTGAAGCTGCAAGGCTACGTTTTAGACCGATTATTATGACATCATTGGCATTTATACTTGGGGTAGTACCGCTCGTATTGAGCTCCGGTGCTGGCGCGGGTGCCCGACACAGTGTTGGTACCGGTGTTATGGGTGGCATGATTGCAGCCACATTCTTAGCTATTTTCTTTGTCCCATTATTCTTCTTTTGGTTAACAAATAGAAAGTTAACTGAGAAAAGAAGCAAACAGGAACTTGCTGAAGAAATCGCCCAGCAACATAAAAAGGAACAAGTTGACACCGAAGAAGGGCTTGCATAACCGAAACACGTTAATAAAACGCCAACTACAAAGTTGGCGTTTTTGCTTATAAGCCGTTAAGATTAAATAAAAAGTCAGTAACAGATTAATATATGAGCAGTAGCCTACAAAATACTTTTGATGAATACTTTCAAGTAGAAGACAGTAATCAGGTTAACTTATTTGTTGTCCAAAATAGCGATGTGCCACAAACACAGGCAGAATTAGAAAAGAACATCCCCGCACTATTTAAACTCGCTAATGAAATCAATGAACTAGATAGTAACGCATTAAGACCTTTACGGAATTTGGGGGATGTGGCAACGGAGCTTGCGTCATTTTTACAAGCCCAGTCTCGAAAAATCGATCTGATAATGAGCCATATACTGGCAACAGAGCAACCTGACGAAGACAATGTATATTGTGATAGTTATGGTGGTGGTGGATTGAAAGTAACCTTGGCGGAGAAGATATCTATAGGGACTCAATTACGAACAAAACTGTTTTTAAATCACGAAGCCAGCGCTATTTACTGCTACACACAGGTTATTGCTGTAGAACGGCTCTCTAGTGAAAAGCTGCAACACACGTTAGGTTTTACCCAAATTCGTGATGCTGACCAAGAGTTAGTGGTTCGCGCAAGTTTACATGCCCAGACCCGACAACTAAAAAAGCGTCAATTAACACAGAATAAAGAACAAAATAGCTGACACCAAACATGGGAATGATAAACTAGTAGCTTAGTAATTTATTTGTGTAACATCATGAGCTTTAGACTTTTACCTGAATGGGCACCGCAAGATGCAATTATGTTGACGTGGCCTCATAAAAACACTGACTGGGTTAATATATTATCAGATGTAGAACCTGTCTATGTCACTTTATGTCAACAGATTTCCCAAGTACAGAAAATACTGATCGTGGCCCACACACCGGCGCTAAAACAACATATCACAACACTACTGAATAATGCGTCAATCGACTTAGGTAACATTGTGTTTGTTATCGCCCCCTGCAATGATACTTGGGCTCGTGACCATGGTCCCATTACTGTGGCCAATAAACAAGGGAAGTTAAAGGTAAAAGATTTTACCTTCAATGGCTGGGGGAACAAGTATGAAGCGCAGCTAGACAACAAGCTCAATACTGCGATTGCGACACAAGCTATGAGTGAACACATTCAGTTTGATAGCATCAATTTCGTACTTGAAGGTGGTGGTATTGAAATAAATGAACATGGCACCTTACTGACAACCTCTGCTTGCTTATTAAACCCAAATAGAAACCCTGAATTTAGCAAAGAGCAAGTTGAATATACACTGTCACAAGAATTAGGCGCAGAGGCCTTCTTATGGGTTGAACATGGGTATTTAGCAGGTGATGATACGGATAGCCATATTGATACGTTAGTACGATTTGCGCCAAATAATACGATAGTATACGTAACATGTGATGATATTAATGATGAGCATTATGTTGAATTGGCGAACATGCAGCGTCAATTGGCGTCATTTACAACCCCTTCCGGAAGTAAGTATAATATAGTACCCTTGCCATGGCCAAAAGCGATATATAATGATGAGAAAGAACGCTTGCCGGCAACCTACGCCAATTACCTCATTCTAAATAATACCGTTTTGGTCCCTATTTATGGCGATGACAATGATAGTTTAGCGATCTCTCAAATCCAATCAGCTTATCCCCAGCATACAGTTATAGGCATTGATTGTTTACCTATTATTCATCAATTTGGTAGCTTGCACTGCATTACAATGCAATTACCACGTGGCTTTTTACAACAGGAATAGACTATGAGTACTCACGCCTTAAACGTCGGCATTGTACAACACAGCAACAGTGATGACCTTGCACAAAACGTATTAATAACTGAACAGGGGATCAGAGATGCTGCAAAACAAGGGGCAAAACTGGTTATATTACAAGAATTACATCGCAGCTTATATTTTTGCCAAACAGAAAATACAGACTTATTTGACCTAGCAGAAACGATCCCAGGTCCCAGCACACTTTATTTCGGTAAACTAGCACAAGAGCTCAACATAGTGATTGTAACTTCTCTATTCGAAAAAAGAGCAACTGGTCTGTATCATAACACCGCGGTTGTTATTGAAAGTGACGGCTCTATTGCGGGTAAGTATCGCAAAATGCATATTCCTGATGATCCCGGTTTTTATGAAAAGTTCTATTTTACACCTGGTGATATGGGTTTCACACCGATTGATACATCCGTGGGTAAATTAGGTGTGCTAATATGCTGGGATCAATGGTTTCCTGAAGGTGCTAGGTTAATGGCCATGGCCGGTGCAGAATTACTGATTTATCCAACCGCGATTGGTTGGGACCCTCGAGATGATAAAGACGAACAAATTCGCCAGCGTGACGCTTGGATAATTTCACAACGCGCCCACGCTATTGCCAATGGTATTCCTGTGATCAGTGTAAACCGAGTTGGCCATGAACATGACCCAAGTGGGCAAAGTGATGGAATAACATTTTGGGGTAACTCTTTTGTGGCAGGCCCTCAAGGCGAAATGTTACTGCATGCCAGTGAAGATAAAGAACAAGTATCGGTTGTTAAAGTTGATCAGGCACAAAGTGAATCCGTTAGACGCATTTGGCCGTATTTACGCGATAGACGAATTGATCACTATCAAGACCTTTGCAAGATTTATCGTGACTAAAACAATTAGAAAAACAGATTAGGAGTACTCAATGGCGTCTGCGCATTGGAGCGAATTACCTTGGATTAAAAACTCAAAGGATAAAATACACTGGGGTCAACTAAGTGGCAGCGGTTTAACTATCGCATTAAGCGAAGGAATAAGAAACAACCCAGAGTTGGTTGTTATCGTAACCCCAGATACTCCCTCAGCCTTGCGCCTTGAAATTGAGTTAGACTATTTGTTACCCGATTTACCCGTGATGGTTTTTCCTGACTGGGAAACTCTTCCTTATGATCACTTTTCGCCACATCAAGATATAATATCACAACGATTAGCCACACTTAACGCCCTGAAAAAGCAGAAACAAAGCGTGCTCATTGTGCCTGTAGCCACTTTAATGTTACGTACTGCCCCACCGGCATTCATTTATGGCAATGCACTCCAATTTAAGGTCGGTGATACGGTAGATGCGCAACAACTTAAAAATGCGTTAACAGAAACTGGTTATCGGCATGTTCAGCAGGTAATGGAGCATGGCGAGTTCGCGGTAAGGGGCTCGATAGTGGATCTTTTTCCTATGGGGAGCCCTACTCCGTTTAGGTTTGATTTCTTTGATGACGATATAGACAGCATACGTCTTTTCGATATAGAGACCCAACGCTCTAGCGATAAAGTAGAAAACATTGATTTACTGCCAGCGCACGAGTTTCCAACCAACGATGAAGATATCGAACGGTTTCGAGTAGGATACCGGAATGCATTTGGTGCAAGTGCCGAGCAAGACTCTATTTATATGCAAGTGACTAAAGGTAACTGGCCATCAGGCATTGAATATTATTTGCCTCTTTTTTACGATCAGTTAGCAACCATCTTTGATTATTTACCAGAGAACGCCACTATTGTTCATTTAGGTGATATTGAACATGCTGCTGATGAGTTTTGGCTTGATGTGTATAAACGTTATGAAAACCGCAAAGTGGATCCACTCAGGCCTTTGCTTGAACCAGCGATGTTGTATCAACCTGTAGAAGAGCTGTTTAAAAACTTTAACAGCCATCCTAGGATCCGGCTAAGCGAAGCAAAACTTGGTACAAAAGCAGGTCATACGAACCTCAGCGCAAAACCGATTAAAGATGTGCGTATTGACCACAAACAGACGGATCCATACGCACAGTTATTGAAGTTTGTTACTGCTCAGAAAAAACAAAAATCACGTATTGTGTTCAGCGTTGAAACCGATGGCCGACGTGAATCATTACTCACGCTACTAAAACCGACGGGGTTAAAACTTAAAGAGTTTGATAATTTTCAAAAATTCTTATCTGCAAAAAGTGATGTTGGGCTAGTTGTAAGTCCATTAGAGCAAAGTGTTTACCTCTCTGGAGAGCCCAGCTTAAGCATCATTACAGAACAAGAGTTGTTAGGCGTTAAAGTCTCACAGCGTCGTCGCCGTAAGCATAAGTACGAGCAAGGCCAAGATTCCCTTATTCGTAATTTAGCAGAATTAAAAGAAGGTCAACCCATCGTTCACCTCGATCACGGTGTAGGCCGTTATCTCGGTTTGCAAACCATTGATGCAGCCGGTGTCGCGACAGAATTTGTGACCATTATTTATGCAAATGAAGCAAAACTCTATGTACCTGTTTCAGCGCTGCATATGCTTAGTCGATATTCCGGAGGAGAAGAAGCAAGCGCCCCACTTCATAAATTAGGTTCTGATGTCTGGGAAAAAGCCAAACGTCGAGCGGCCGAGAAAGTCCGAGATGTTGCAGCAGAGTTGCTCGATATATACGCTAAACGACAAAGTAAACCTGGTTTTTCCTTCAAAATTGATGGTGCTGCATATAGGGAGTTTAGTGACAGTTTTCCTTTTGAAGAAACCGATGACCAGCGTAATGCCATTGAAGCTGTTTTGGCTGACATGCAGTCTAATCTGGCGATGGATAGATTAGTGTGTGGTGATGTCGGCTTTGGAAAAACGGAAGTCGCCATGCGCGGTGCTTTTGCGGCGGTCAATGACAATAAACAAGTGGCTGTTTTAGTACCCACTACCCTGCTCGCCCAACAGCATTTTGAGAATTTTAAAGACCGATTTGCTGACCTGCCAATAGAGGTTGGGGTTTTGTCTCGTTTCAACAGCACCAAAGATCAAAAGTCTACATTAACAAAGCTTAAAGACGGCACCATTGATATCGTTATTGGAACCCATAAGCTTATACAAGAGAGTATTAAGTTTAATGACTTAGGCTTATTGGTTGTTGATGAGGAACATCGTTTTGGTGTTAGGCAAAAAGAAAAAATTAAGCAGTTGCGTGCCGATGTCGATATTTTAACACTCACAGCCACGCCTATTCCACGGACACTTAATATGGCAATGAGTGGAATGCGAGACTTATCAATTATTGCCACCCCGCCAGCGAAACGTTTAGCTGTTAAAACATTTGTTAAAGAACGCAATGATGAGTTGATCCGAGAAGCAATTTTGCGTGAGATTAAACGCGGGGGACAAGTCTACTTCTTGCACAACAATGTTGAAACCATCGACAAAACAGCTTCGGATATTGCAGCCTTAGTACCTGAAGCAAGTATTGCCATTGCACATGGACAAATGCGCGAACGAGAGCTTGAGCAGCTTATGGGAGATTTTTATCACCAAAAGCATAACGTACTCGTCTGTACCACCATTATTGAAACAGGTATTGATATTCCTTCGGCAAATACCATTATCATGGATCGTGCCGACAAGCTTGGACTTGCGCAATTACACCAGTTACGCGGCCGTGTTGGGCGTAGCCATCATCAAGCCTATGCGTACTTATTGACGCGAAATACCCAAACATTGACTAAAGATGCTGTTAAACGTTTACAGGCAATCGAGTCTCTTGAAGTTTTGGGGGCCGGTTTTGCGCTTGCCACACATGACTTAGAGATTCGTGGCGCGGGTGAGTTATTAGGTGACGACCAAAGTGGTCAAATTCAATCCGTTGGCTTCACACTTTATATGGAAATGCTGGAACAAGCGGTACAAGCATTAAAAGATGGCAAAGAGCCAACACTTGAAAATTTACTGCAAAAACAGTCTGACGTTGATTTAAAAGTCCCGGCGTTACTGCCGGATGATTATATTCCAGATGTGAACATTCGTTTGAGTATGTACAAACGTATTGCAAGTGCAACAGACTTAGGTGAGTTAGATGAACTGCAAGTCGAACTCATTGACCGATTCAGTTTGTTACCTGATGCCGCTAAAAACCTATTCGCAATACAGGCTCTCAAGCTCAAAGCAAGTAATTTAGGGATCAGTAAGGTCGAGGCAAACATCAAAGGCGGGTACTTTGAATTTAGTACCTCGACAAAGGTTAACCCAACGTTCATTATAGGTTTGATACAAAGCAACCCCTCTATTTATAAAATGGAAGGTGCAAGTAAGTTACGTTTTGCAATCGAAGAAAAGAATGGGCAAGAAAGAATGAAGTTAATCAATGCGATGATGGATGATTTTGACAAAAAGGCGCTGGCATAAATGCACTTAGTAAAAACAATGATCATATTGTTGGCCGCCACAAGTGCTTTCGATGTTCATGCAGTACGATGGTTTGAAATCGAAATGATAGCATTTGAACAAAAAGCATCTCCTCTCTTGCGAGAAGATTTCAGTTTAGAGCATGCTGAGATCAAAGGTAACCGCAAACGAGATTTACTCACTGATGGCTACAATGCGCAAGGACAGCAACACTGCTTAAACGGCGATAGCTTTTTTGACCCTCGGCCACTGAGTGTAAAGTTAACCAGCAAGAATGCGTCATGGCTTTGTACTGACAGCGCCGATTACATGTCTAAATATGATACTTTGCCACTAACGCCTTTCGCACCGGCTCAAGAGCATATGGATAATATTTATCTACTGGCTAAAGAGCAGCTACAATTTGACAATACGGTAAGTAAGCTCAAACGCAAAGGCTTAAAACCAATCTTGCATACTGGCTGGCGTTTTCCAGAGCAAAGTAAACGACGCGCACCTTTTATCAAGGTATTTGCAGGCAAGCGTTTTCCGGTGCCCGTTAGCTACCATATTGCCGACACTGTCACTGAGCAAGGTTATGTGAGCTTATTACCCAAAAAACCACAAGCTATGCCCTCTGAACACGCTGACAACTGGCAAATTGAAGGTTTAGTAAAAATACATGTCCGACACTACCTATACGTAACAACCGATTTAGATATACGTTACGAAATAGAAACTGGCGACACACAAATTGCACGTATGTCTCAGTACACACGGGTTTATAGTGGTGATATGCATTATCTGGATCACCCAAAACTTGGCATAATATTTCAAATTAGAAAATACCAACACTAATAACGGGGAAAAACATGAAACAATTTTTTATCATTGCGGGATTACTCTCGCTTGCCGGATGCTCTAAAGTTTCGCTTGAAAACTACAATAAAATAGAAGTTGGAATGGACAAAACAGAATTAGAACAAGTTTTAGGTACTGCTGATAACTGTGAAGAAAAAACACTGCATACAAATTGTACATGGGGTGACGAAACACAGTATATTAAGGTTACCTTAGTAACCGATAAAGTCACTCTTTACACAAAAAAAGGGCTTGAGTAGTTTCTCCTCTAACTCGAGCTCACCTACAAAGTTAGGTGAGTTCACCAGAATTTCTTTGTTTATTTAAACATACAATTTAGCAGTTGGCCATGGTGATCAAATTACGCCATGGCTTTTTAAAACGGCTGCATTACTTCATTCCCTGCGTATTTCTTCAGACCTACGGCATATCAAAAGATCAATAACGCAAGAATAAGTCGTTATTTATCTACCAAAATTAATATATGTCAATGCTAAGGCTTTTTGGCCAAAGTAACCGCTAATTTCTGACTCCTTTATAAAATACCGACTATTTCAGGCCATTTTTTGACCTTATCATTTTTTACGTTAAAGTTAATAAGGTCAATGCTTTGGATCAGAGCGAATGCGCTATTTCTAGGAAATATGTAGATGGATATTCTAATTATCGATGATGATTGTGTAGATAGAAAGATTATTAAAAAATCATTGAGTGCGTCAACCTCTAACGATCATCACATAGTGGAAGCAAGCTCTGTATTGCAAGGCATTAAAGCCATTAAAAACCGTAGCTTCGATGTCATCATCTTAGACTACCGAATGCCCGATGTTAATGGGCTAGAATTGCTTATCGATCTCCGTTCGAAACCCGACTTGGGCGACACAGCCATTATTATGGCGAGTGGCTCTGAAGAATCACACCTTTCATTGGCATGTATTGAAGCCGGCGCCCAAGATTTTATTTCAAAGCAAGACATCAACCGAGAAAGATTAGATAAAGCACTCCAGCAAGCTAAAACACGCTTTCAAATGGAACAAAAAAAGCATGCTAGCTACCTGCAAGTAAAAGAAATGGCAGAAAAAGATGCGTTAACAGGGCTATCAAACCGTTATCATTTCGACGAGATGATTTCTGCTTTAATCGCAAATAGCAAACGAAATAAGCAAAGTATCGCGTTGCTTAGTCTCGATTTAGACAGCTTCAAAATAATTAATGATACATTAGGCCACAGCGCAGGAGACGCAATATTAAAAGAAGTCGTTAACCGTATCTCGTCATGCTTAAGAAGTAATGAAGGGTTTGCCCGAGTTGGTGGTGATGAGTTCGCCATCGTTATAGGCAGCATTCAAGCCATATCAATTATCAGTGTTATCACAAATCGAATTTGTGATATGTTTAAATCCCCATTTAAAGTAGAAAATCACGAGGTGTATTGTGGCGTAAGTATTGGCGTTGCTTTATTTCCAACAGATGCATGTAACGCCCAAGAGTTGATGAAATGTGCTGACATTGCAATGTATCGAGCAAAACAAAGCGAAGATAATAACATTTGTTATTTCAAGAGCGAATACCAACAAACGTTTCATAGGCGTTTTAGTATTCAAAATAGCATGAGCACACTCTTGCATAGTTCTAGCTTCACGCTTGTATATCAGCCTATTTTTTCTACTATCACATCAGAATTAACCAGTATAGAAGCGTTGATACGCTGGCCAAAATCCGAGCCTATATACACTCCTGATGAATTTATACCGATTGCCGAAGAGTCAGGAATTATCGTTGAGCTCGGACAATGGGTAATAAAAACAGCGATAGCACAATTATCAATATGGCACCATAAATTTAGCCATAAGTTAGCACTCTCGATCAATATTTCCCCCTTACAACTTAGAGACGCTGGGTTTACTGAATTTCTTGTAAGTACCTGTCAAAAATCAGGTATTCATAATCAATATGTGACACTGGAAATTACTGAACCGACCCTTTTCAACAAAAATGAGGTGATTACGGACACGTTAAAACATCTCTGCGAACTCGGCTTTAACTTAGCACTTGATGGTTTTGGGTTGGGGCTTACTTCCATTAACCTCCTGACAACTTCCCCTATTAGTATTGTTAAATTAGATAAAAGTATGCTGACTCTCAATCCGTGTACACATCTCAGTATGCTCAAAGCACTATCACTCATGCTCAATACTTTGGAGTATTCCATTGTCGCAAAAGGCGTAGAAACACAGCAGCAATTAGATCAATGCGCTGAGCTGAGCTTGGCCGGAGTTCAAGGCTTTTTATTAGCAAAGCCAATGTCCACAGAGCATTTAGAAAAACGCTTGGAATACCTGCTCGATACAGTTTAGTGCTTGCAACCTAAATAACCCTTATCGACATAAATTTGAGAGTGCCAGTTATGATACGTTACACATGGTTAATTACCGCCTTAAGTATTTCTATTTATAGCAATGTACCCAAAGCGAAAGAAGCGCCGCTTGATGTTAAGAGTTACTATGGCCACTATGACACAAAAAATAAGGTTGCTGGAAAACCTTCTCCAAGCTTATCAAAAGCCATTATTGAAAAATGGAAGTCACCAGTTCAAGCGAACGCACCGTACAACCTAGCAATATTGTTTCCTCATTTGAAAGACCCATTTTGGGTTGCCGTAAATTATGGGGTATTTAAACAAGCTGAAAAGTTTGGAATTGGCGCAGAGTTATTTTTAGCCGGTGGCTATCGTAACCTTGGCCGTCAAGTCATTCAGCTAGAAAACGTATTGAAACATAAAGACGCTTACGATGGTGTCATTATTGGTGCGGTACAGTTTAAGAAAAGCAAGTTAGAAGACATATACAAAAAGCTAACCGCTGCAGGCATGCCCATAGTCTCCGTGATTAACGATAGCTTTACCCCTACTATTAATGCTAAATCTCTGGTTTCATGGGAAGAGCTAGGCTTTCAAGCCGGTAAGTACCTAATAGAACATGCAAAACAAAAAAGCGTCACAGTCTTAGTGATGCCTGGACCTAAGGGTACAGGTTGGGCACCTGACAGTTTAAATGGATTCAACAAAGCATTGGCACAAGCAAGTGATCAACACAACGCTAAAGTGCTTCCGGCAATTTGGGGCGATACAGGAGATAAAACCCAACGGCATTTACTTAACTTTATTCTAGAAAAACATGACAAAATCGACTATTTAGTAGCTAACGCAATAGCCGTTAATGCCATGGTGACCAAGGGACCCAATGGTGAACCTGCGCCGATTGAAACGTTCAAGAATAAGCATCCTGAGATAAAAATAATTTCAACCTATATTATTCAAGATGTTTTTGATCATATCACCGCAGGAAGAGTGTTGGCATCGTCAACTGACTTAATGAAACAACAAGGTCAAATTGCAGTAGACATGATGATAAAGCTATTAAACGGCGACCAGGTAGGTAGTAAAGAAAGTAACTTCCCATTTCGTGCCGGACCAATCGTCCCTATAATTTCTCAGGACAACATTCAACAGTGGCCATATGAATACTTATTTGGCGAGAGAGAGTTTAAAGCAATTCATGTACTGCCAATCAATCAACCTGTTTTGTTACAGCAGCGGAGTACAAATGAAAGCTAATACAAAATGGAAAGATACGCTGGCAGCTAAATTACTAGTAAAGGTTTTTCAATATTACATTTTTATAACCGTCATTGTGACACTCGCACATATGTCAATGGACTTTTCATTTACAAAAGATATTGTTGAAGATGATTTAAAAGTTTTTCATACATCTTTTGAACCAGGGTTAAGTGTTGCACTTTGGAATCAGGAAGATGACGCATTACAAAGTAGCCTGCTTGCGATATATCATGTTCCCCAAATAGAAGGTGCAAAAATTATTGATGAGAATGGCAACTTTGTGACAGCAATTGGTTATGTCAAAAACGAACATGGTCAAGTGACTTATTATGATCCGAATACGTTGTCACATAATGAGTCGATAAGTGGTGATTCACAAAGCTTATTTTCTTATTCAAATAATATCCATCATCAAGAAGATAATATTAAATATTTAATCGGTAATTTGATCCTCTATTCATCCGATAACATTGTTTTTTCTCAGGTACAGTACGGATATATATTTATTGTTATAAACTCAATAATAAAAACTCTCGCACTGTGGTTGATAGTTTTGTGGCAAAGCAAGCCACTGATATATGACCCCCTTAATCAAATATCCAACAGGCTTAAATCAGAACGCCCTGATACCTTATCAGACCTTCACTTTGACATCTCAAAAAAAGAAAATGGTGAGTTATTATTATTAAAAAACGCGCTGAATAAAATTTTCAAAATGTTAGCGCTATCAATTAAGGAAAGAGACATAGCTCTTAATAAAGCGACTCAACGCAACGAAGAACTATCACAATTTTCATATCGAACATCACATGATTTAAAAGCACCTTTAGTAACAGTTAGGCGGCTGTCACACATCATAATTGAAGATGTTAATAGCGGAGATTATGAAGAAGTTGAATTGAACGCAAACAGAATAGCAACACATGTATCACGACTGGAAAACTTAGTCACCGATATTCTAGACTTAGCTCGTGCGGATTTAGAAATCACAGAGCATGAAACGGTCGTTCTTTCTCAGGTACTTACCGATGTAAAAGAAACTCTATCAGGTGTTTACATCGAAGATGATGTTCAAATAATAGATGATATTGACCCAGAGTTAAGGGTGTATGTACCCAGAGCCCGTATTAACCAAATACTTGAGAATTTACTTTCAAATGCTTTGAAGTATAAGGACCCTTGTAAATTAAAGTGTTATGTGAAAGTTTCCGCACAAAACACCGGTGACGAAGTCTTGGTGGTCATTGAAGATAATGGTGTTGGGATCCCGCTGAAATATCAAACCCAAGTATTTCAAATGTTTCAGCGTTTCCACCCCGAAGTATCATTTGGTAGTGGCCTAGGTATGTATATTGTTAAAAAACATATAGATAATTTATCTGCAAATATTAATTTTACGAGCTCTGAAAAAGGAACTCGTTTCGAACTAACCTTTAAAAATTGAGTGATATATTGTGAAAAAAGTGTCGGTTATGATTATTGATGATGAGTCTACTGATAGGTATATTCTAAAACGTGTGTTGAAAAAATCAGATAAGACAGGCCAAATATTTGAAGCATCTAATGGTCAAGAGGCTTTGTTGTTTTTGGCCGAGCATGAGCGTGGCATTAAAGAATTCCCAGACTCCTTTCCGCCATTAATTGTATTTTTAGATATCAACATGCCAATTATGGGAGGGTTTGAATTTTTGGAGGAGTTTTCAAAATTAAGGAAAAATAAAACGATCTATCAAACATGCTTTTTTGCGATGTTTACCTCCTCAGATATGCAACAAGATATTGAAAGAGCCGAGTCATTTGAATTTGTAAAAGGCTACATCTCTAAAGCCACTTTCACATTAGAAAAGTATAAAGCGATACTGGCTCAACTAAATTGAACAATACGTCTTTTGTGGTTTACCTCCAATCTGACAATGTCATGTAGAAAAAGGTCAGGTTGGAGCAAGCCTTTGTTTGTATTGCGGTTAGACTAGCACCCATTGCTTGGCCAATCACAAATAAATGTAGAACCAGCCTTACCATCAGACTCTACTGTAATTTTGCCCCCTTGATGCTCTAATATTTTCTTCCCAATAGCCAAGCCCATGCCACTGCCTTCAACCTCATCTCTAGCTCTTAGCGTTTGAAATTGCTCAAATATAATATCTTGATTTTTAATAGGGATCCCACAGCCATCATCTTCAATAAAGATACGATACATATTGGCTTGCTTTTCATAATGCACTTTAATACATCCGCACTTATTTGGATGGTGTTTAACTGCATTCGAAATAAGAATATTGATAACTTGATTAAATAAAGTGCGTGGTAATGTTACCCGTCCAGAATCAATATCAAATTTAAAACGATGCGCATCAAATTGCTCAACACAATACACAACCGCTTCATTGAAATCAAAATCTGAATACACTTCTCGGTGTTTACCTACACGAGAGTACATCAGTAAGTCCGTTATCATTTGTTGCAGCCGTTCAGCTCGACTATTAATAAGCATAAGGTTAGTTTGGCTTTCTTCGTCGATATTCAAACCGATATCTTCTAATACCCAGGTCGTTAAATTCGCGATGGCATTGACTGGGCTTCTCAATTCATGAGAAGCCAGATAAATAAAATCCGCTAGCTCCTTTTTGGCCAACTCAAGCTCCGACTGCAAGCGCTTATTTTCTGTTTCGAGGCTTTTGTCGCTCATGACTTTCAAATTATTTTTGATAGCAGTTGTCCTTCTTTAGTTTATGCCTACTTAAATACATAGTCGAAAACCGAGAAATATGTATTACATGCTTATTATATTGTAGTAACACAAGTAAAACATATACAAGCTAGCTCACACTTCACCCCTGAAGCAATGATTTATAAGTCTGTTACACAATATCGCTAGACATCAGTGGCGATAGCCATACTAACACCAGGTAATTAATGGCGCACACTTTCAAGTATTATGATGCATCCTCTCCCTAAGGTTGGTTATGCTGGAATTCACCTACCAATATAATAGGCACTATATTGGCAAAGCCTACGAGCAATATTTGGGCAAAAAAATACCCAGCCTAGCTGGGTATTTACAAAAATTAACTTTATTTCGTCAATTATAGAATTTCTAGTAACTCAACATCAAATACAAGTGTTGAGAAAGGTGCGATTGATGCACCTGCGCCACGCTCACCGTAAGCAAGCTCATGTGGAATGTATAAACGCCACTTTGAACCAGCCGGCATAAGTTGTAGTGCTTCAGTCCAGCCAGCGATAACGCCATTTACTGGGAATTCAGCTGGCTCACCACGATCATATGAGCTATCAAATACTGTACCATTGATTAATGTACCGTGATAATGAACACGTACTTTAGAATCAGCTACCGGCTTTTCACCTTCGCCAGTTGTAACAACTTCATACTGAAGACCTGATTCAGTTACAGTAATTTCAGTGCGCTTTGCATTTTCTTCAAGGAATGAAATACCTTCAGCTGCAAGTACTTTAGATTCTTCTTCACGACGAGTTTGAATTTCAGTATTGATTTTTTCAAATGCAGCTTGGATCTCAGGGATCTCAACACGCATTGCTTCACCAGCATAAGCGTCTTTCATACCTTCAAATACTGAGTGCAAGTTTAAACCTTCAAAAGGGTTTGCTTTAAGTTGCTCACCCATTTGTAAACCAATACCGTAGCTTGCTTTTTCAGCATCTGTATTAAATAAATCTGACATTCTTAATTTCACTTTTTTGTTTCTATTAAAAGACCCGCGCAGTGTAACATAGCCATTATCGAGTTTAAATGCGATTAATCGAGCTTCTCAGCCTGCCATTGCTTGATTTGCAACACAGTATAAGTGGCAAAAGGCAAGCTAACGAGTAACCCGGCGATTAATTCAGCACTATACCCTGACAGTGTTTCAGAAAAGTAATAACCAAACCCAAACACACCACAGAGACTGATAACTATCGCGCTGAATAATGGTGATAGTTTCTCATATTTACTGATCAAGTGACCGACAAGTAAATTAAATAGAAATGTATAGACGAGTGTAGTTACTAAATTCGGGTCTTGCTGGCCATCAATTGATAATACCAAAGCCATTTCTAAGCCACTTAAATAAAAGAAACTAAATACTATCCACAACGCACAATGTTTAACTAAATCAATAGACATACAAGCTCCAAACGAAAAAAACCGCCGTTAGGCGGTTTTTAGAATGAGGTGGCGGAGAGATAGGGATTTGAACCCTAGAAGGGCTACAAACCCTTGCCGGTTTTCAAGACCGGTGCTTTCGACCACTCAGCCATCTCTCCGTTGTTGGCGCGAATACTAGTGGTTTTTTATGGCAGTGTAAAGAAAAACATAATTTTTTTGAATTATTAATAATACTGTTTCGGTCTGCGAGCAAACCACGCCCCGCACATACACAAACAAAATAAGCCTAAACTCACCAATGTAAAATTGATTGCAACAACAGAAAACTCTTTGACAGGTAACGCTACATTAAGTGCTAGTGGCAATAAAGAAAGGCTACCAACAAATAGCAGTACTTTTAATGCTCGATAAAATTCGAATCGACGGCTATAATTCATCCATCCAGACAAAGCACTAACAATAACTCCGGATGCAATAAGTGCAAGTTTGACTTCAGACGTATTAGAAAAGATATACGTACTTATTAATGAGCCTATTAAGCCCCAACTAAGCCATACCCACCAGCTTTCTCGTTCTTTTAAAAATAAATTACCCATGATCTGACTTCTATTATTGTTTTTCAGACAGCTATAGACTACCAAATAAATCGGGCATAAAACAACCATTGATATAATATTCATAATTAGCGCTAAGTCTTGACGGATATAGGCGCATTTAAACCAAAAAAGCCTTAGTTTACACTAAGGCCTTTTTAAAAAATGCAATAATAAATTATGCAGATTTTTTACGTTGAGAAGCTTTTTGAGCCTGTTTTTGTTCTTTTCTCTGACGAAGTACTTCTTGTGCTTCGTGGCCGATATGCCCTTCTCCGCGCTCCTGTGCTAATTGAATTTGCTTTTGGCGCTCAGCAAATCGTGCTCGTTGCTCGTCGGTTAAGCTATCATGACAATGATGACAAGACACGCCTTCCATGTAGTACTCTTGCTTCATTTCTTCTTCAGTAATAGGCATACGACATGCATGACATTGCTCATATGAGCCTTTTTGTAAATCATGATCCACTGCAACCCGGTTATCAAATACAAAACATTCGCCTTCCCATAAAGTTTCTTCTTTAGGGACTTCTTCTAAATATTTCAGTATGCCACCTTCCAAATGATAGACTTCATCAAAGCCCTGCTCCTTCATATAAGCCGTTGATTTTTCGCACCGGATCCCGCCAGTACAAAACATAGCCACTTTTTTATGTTTTTCAGGGTTGAGGTTATTTTCCGCCCACTCTGGAAATTCTCGGAAAGTTTTCGTTTTTGGGTCGATAGCGTGTTTAAAGGTCCCAATTTCAATTTCATAATCATTACGAGTATCAACCACTACGACCTCAGGATCCGAAATAAGCGCATTCCAGTCTTGTGGTTTAACATAACTACCAACGACTTCTAATGGATCAATCCCCTCAACACCCATAGTAACGATTTCTTTCTTAAGTTTTACTTTGGTGCGATAAAAAGGGCAAGTTTCATCAAAAGACTCTTTAGAAACAATATTATCTAAACCAGGTTGTGCTTCTAACCATGCTAGTAACGCATCAATTCCTTCGCGCTTTCCAGCCACGGTACCATTTATTCCTTCAAGTGCTAATAACAATGTGCCACGCACATCGTGTTGCTCCATGACATCATGTAATGGTTGACGTATTTGTTCAAAATTAGGTAACGAAACAAATTTATAAAGTGCACATACTACAAACGGTTTAGACATTGATATTCCTATAATCAGCTTTTTTTGTCTATTCTTGGGATTTTTTGACCCCATAGATCATTTAACCGGAACGTAAATCCGGCGCTAGAGCGCGTATTGTACGGATTTTTGTTTTAATTGCAAAAACCTTGCTAACAAAGCGCTTTTTACTATTAGTGAACGGCTTAGCTTTGCTATAATGGCCTGTCATAAAAAAATTGTTTTGGAGAAAAACGCTTTGCACTTTACCGAACTGGGCATAGACACCCGATTAGAAACACAACTTGCACACCAAGGGATCACTTCACCAACTGAGATCCAAAGTCAGGCAGTACCAACTGCGATTGCTGGCCATGATGTGTTTGCTCAGTCTAAGACCGGATCGGGGAAAACGCTCGCGTTCTTGCTTCCTGCAATTCACCGCGTTATGAAACAACGAGCTCTCAGTAAACGAGACCCTCGAGTGCTCATTATTGCCCCAACTCGGGAGCTTGCAACCCAAGTATTTTCGCAATGTCGATTGTTAATTGCAGGAACGAGTATATCGGTTGTAAAAGTACTGGGTGGTGAAAACTTTAATGACCAAGTTAAAGCATTACGTAAAGATCCCCAAATAGTCATAGGTTCTCCGGGCCGAATTGCCGACCACTTAGAACAGCGCTCATTACAATTATCTGGTCTAGAGCTTCTTATATTTGATGAAGCCGATCGTATGCTTGATTTAGGGTTTGCTCCACAATTAAACCTTATTAATGAACAAGCTAACCACCGACTGCGCCAGACACTCTTATTCAGCGCGACACTCGATCATGCACAGGTAGAAGTTACGTCTCGCAATCTGTTACGTGCACCTAAAAAGATCATTTTAAGTGATGCGCATCAACAGCATGGTGATATCAAACAAACATTATTCTTTGCTGATCACCTTGATCATAAAGATGCATTATTAAAACACTTCGTGACCCAAGATAACGTAGGGCAATGTATCATTTTTACCGCAACGCGAAATGACACCGTGCGTATAAGTGAACTGCTGAATACACTGAAGATTAAAGCGGTTGCCCTTGCTGGTGACTTACCGCAAAATAAACGTCTCGATATTATGGATACATTTAGTCGAGGTTTATTTAAAGTTTTAGTAACGACCGATGTGGCATCTCGAGGTCTTGATTTGTTAAGTGTCACTCATGTAATTAACTTTGATTTACCCAAACAAGCCGAAGAATATGTCCACCGTATTGGCCGTACTGGCCGCGCTGGTTTCAAAGGCACCGCTATCTCATTAGTTGGTCCAAAAGATTGGAACAGCTTTGTTGCTATCAAAAATTACCTCAATGATACATTATCATTTGAAAGTGTTGATGGGCTAGAAGCTAAATTTAAAGGCTTTAGACCACCAAAACCTAAAACTACAAAATCAGAAAAAGTAAAACCCGCTCAACCTAAGGCGGCCAAAAAACCGCTGAGAAGAAAGCCAACAAAGCCTAAAAAGGCCATCCCTGCCCCATTTGATATTGACGGGCATGCTCCATTACGTCGTAAACCAAAGCCAACAGAGGAATAACCATGCTGGGTAGCATTCAAAATTTAATGATCAATGAATTATGTGCCGAAGGCGCATACCTAGACGGTCGCGAGTTAGGCGAGGTTTTTTTACCTAAAGCTGAAGTTGAGTCTCATCTAGAGCTGGGTGATAGCATACAAGTCTTTATCTTCCAAGATTCTCAAGGCCATATGACCGGAACCACGCAGACACCCATTGCACAAGTGGATGAATTTGCACTGTTGCGCGTAAAAGAGATTAACAGCTTTGGGGCATTTCTTGATTTGGGTATCAGTAAAGATATCCTCGCGCCTTTCAATGAACAAAAGCCAAAAATGCGCGATGGTCATAGTTACTTAGTTAAGTTATATCTTGATAATGCGAGTCAACGATTATGTGCTTCCAGTAACATCAATAAATTTGTTAATAAAATAGAGCCCGAATATACACCACTAGAAGAAGTCAATTTAATTGTCGCCTCAAAAACTGATATTGGTTATAAGGTGATTATTAATGAGCAGCATTTAGGTGTTATATTTTTCAATACTATATTCAAGCGTATGTTTATCGGCCAAAAGCTTAAAGGCTTTGTCAAAACAGTACGCGAAGATGGTAAAATTGATGTCGTACTTGAAAAGCCAGGTATGGCAAAGGTGACCGGTTTAAGTGAGCAGATTTTAGCAGAACTCACTGCCAAAGGTGGCTTTATACCCCTTGGTGATAAGTCAGATCCAGAACTCATAAGAAAAACTTTCTCGACCAGTAAAGCAAACTTTAAAAAAGCAATTGGTGGTTTGTTGAAGCAAGGTAAAATTGATATCGAAGCTAAATCAATTACCCTACGAAAATAATTTGCAACCATACCTAAAGGCCCACTATTCAGCGGGCCTAGTAAACGCGTTTGAGTGCATTTGCTCTTCCCTCTAAATCATGACACTTTTTTACAAATATACTACGTATTTATAGCTATACTAACACCCTGATAAAAAAGGATATGTATGAAAAGTACGATTGGATGTATCATTATCTGTATCACGCAAACTGGGTGTATTTTTGTGCCTAAGGATGTCACCTATTATGATGAAAAATGCCAAGTTTATGCGAAGAAGAGTACGCTTGAATCGTCAAATAAAATGATCACGCTAAGTGCATGTGGAAATGAAGTAACGTGTGGCGCAGCACTTGCGAGCGCAGGGTTAGTCAGTGCAGCTAGCTTGGTGGTATCAGGATCCATTTCTGTGATTGCCAACACGGTTTACTGGATTGAAAAAGAAAAAGGCTGTATCACTGACACGCAAAAGAAAGTACACCCTAAACAGCAGCTCGTACCAAAACCAACTGATACGTTACATGACATTTCTGTTAAAGAAGAAATAGTCACAAGTGAGCGCACCTAAAAAGCTTGAACTATCCATATTATTCCAATAGTGAAGAACACTATATATTCAGAGCTTTATGCAAACCGCCTAACTATCAAACACCGTACGATGAAAATGCAACTAAGCTGTGTTCACTTAATGACTGTAGCTCATACATCCAAATAATTTCCCCATCATAAACCCCTAAACGACATTCCCTAATGACGGTGGTATGTACAATAGTGAAAAGTCAAAATTTGTAACGCATTCTTGCCACAAAGTACATACTTTAAACAATAAGCTGGGCAAAGTATCATAAGCAACTTGTATGCTTTAGGTACCTTATTCGTAAGCCATTCATGAATTAATAATTACAGTTATATCTTATAATAAAATGTAATTTTGCTTACTTATGCGATAAGATTACCATCCAGCCCCTTTTAAATTATTACCACTTTTCATAAATCTATGAATAGTTCCTCCCATTTACTAATTCAAGGAAAGACCATGCCCAAGCTTACCTTTTTGGCCACATCAATAGCTGTTACCCTTACTGTTTTGAGCACGAGTGCTGAGTCAACTGAGCAACAAATAAAATTAACCACGGAAGTAATAGAAGTTACAGGCACACGTAGAAGCTTACGAAGCATTTCAGAAAGCACTGTACCTGTTGATATTATAGGTATTGATGACATGGAAAGTTCAGGTCAACTTGAGTTGAGTCAAGTATTAACTACTTTGATCCCAAGTTTTAATTTTCCGAATTCACAATTGGCCGATGGCACTGATCATGCCAGACCGGCTGTATTACGAGGGTTAGCACCCGACCATACTCTGGTACTTATTAATGGTAAACGTCGCCATGCTGGAGCGCTACTTAACTTAAATGGCACCGTAGGGCGTGGCTCATCCGCTGTAGATTTAAATACAATACCAACAGCTGCCATTAAACGCATTGAAGTGTTACGAGATGGCGCCGCCGCCCAATACGGTTCAGATGCAATTGCTGGCGTTATCAACATCATACTGAAAGATGCTAATCATGGTGGCAGCATGTCGTTAACCTATGGGCAGCATGATACCCAAATGGCAGGCTCTGCGCAGCTAACACAAATCTATGCTGACGAAGCAGGTGATCTGGCCTTCAAAAAAGGCAGCGATAGAAAACGAGTTGATGGTGAGACAGCCACTTTCAGTGCCAATATTGGCTTTAGACCGTTCGAACATGGATTTATTAATCTCGCAGCTGAACTAAGGGACAAAAATGCCACTAACCGCTCTGGTATTGACCAACGTGAACAATATGCGCGTGACGGAAACGATAATCTTGACACAAGAGAGTTCTCAGCACAGCGTTATAATCACCGCTTTGGTAAGCCAGAAACCCAAGACCTCGCACTATTTTACAATGCAGGTTTAACGCTTGATGGTGATGCTCAGCTATATTCTTTTGGCAGTTACTCAGTCCGCGAAGGAAACTCAGGGGGGTTCTTTAGACGTGCAAAAGACAGTAGAAATGTTTCTGAAGTATACCCTGATGGATTTTTACCTCAAATAGAGTCTGATGTAAAAGACCTTTCTTTTGCTATTGGTATTTCTGGAACTCACGGAAACTGGGATTATGATTTAAGTACAAATTACGGTCGGAATGACTTTTCATTCGCGGTGGTCAATAGTATTAATACTTCTATGGGCCTTGCGAGCCCAACAGAATTCGATAATGGCGCGCTTATTTATGGACAATGGCTAGTTAATGCTCAAGCAAAAACAGATTTTGATTTAGGCTTGTACGACAGTGTATTTTTTACCGTCGGTGGTGAGTATAGAGATGAAAACTACAAGATCAACGCTGGCGAACTTGCGTCATACCTTACAGTGCTTGATTCACAAGGCCTACCTGTTGCCGCAGGAGGCGCACAAGTACTTGCTGGTTTCTCACCGGCCAGCGCGGTGAACGAATCAAGAGATAACATTGCATTGTTTGCCGAATTTGATACATATATCAATGAAAGCGTAAACGTCATATTCGCAACCCGTTTTGAAGATTATAGCGATTTCGGTTCAACATTAACGGGAAAACTAGCATCGCGTTATGTCGTAAACGAACAACTATCGTTGCGCGGTGCCATTAGTTCTGGATTCAGAGCGCCTTCATTGGCACAAACGTCCTATAAATCTGTAGCCACTGTTTTTGAAAATGGCGTGCCCAATGAAGTTGGCTTATTCCCCGTTAATACAGCTGCCGCCCAAGCGCTTGGCGCTAAGCCGCTAGAAGCTGAAAAGTCCACCAATATGACCGGTGGGTTTATTTATGAACGCGACCAATTTAGCTTTACGCTCGATGCTTACCAAATAGATATCAACGACCGAATTGTACTATCTGAAAACTTAAGTGGATCCGCGGTAGAGCAAATATTAACAGAGGCAGGTGAGAATAATATTCAGCGGGTACGCTACTTCACCAATGCCATTGATTCTCGTACTAAGGGGGTCGATATAGTAGCGACTTACAATTTTGATGTTAAAAACCTAGGCCAATTAAGGCTCAGTGCCGCGATAAACTTTAATGATACTGACGTTACAAATGTCAAAGCAAACCCTGCAGAACTTTCAGCATTAGGTGAAAGTTATCAGTACTTTGCGCGTCGCGAAATTGCCCGTTTTGAAGAAGGTACACCTAAAGACAAATGGAACCTTGTTGCAAAGTGGCACTATCAGCAATTTACGACAACGCTAAAAGCAACACGTTATGGAGAAGTGGTTGATTCATCGAGCAACATTGATAACGACGAGGTGCTTGCAGCAAAATGGATCGCAGACTTAGATGTCGCTTACCGCATTAACGAGCAATGGCGCATTGCCATGGGGGCAAACAACCTATTTGACCAATATCCTCAGGATACCGTTAGTAATATTGGATTTAGTAACTTTAATCAAATATTCCCCTACTCTGGCTTTTCAGCTTACAACACCGATGGGCGTTTTGTTTACGCGAAAGCATCTGTCACCTTTTAATACGCCACCATTAAAAAAGCCAAACAACAGTTTGGCTTTATATTTCTTTTAGTTTGAGAAAGACTCTAGTGCAACGCAGCTGTAAATGGAATACTCTTACAGATCTCAGCTTCGGCAATTAACACCTCTTCTAAGCGCGTATCAATGAGTGCTTTATCGAAGTATTCATACGCCAATTCAACAAATAGATTTTTATGCTTTTCTTCTGATTTAGCAATGGCCACATAAAACTCTTTTTCTTTGCCTTCAGGCAAAGCTTCTGCGACCAAAGAGAACCGTTCGTGTCCTCTCGCTTCTATAACAGCAGCAACCAATAGACGGTCAATTAAAAATTCGTCTTTACCGTTTCTAAAAATGGCTCTAATTTTTTTTATATAGGGGTCTTTTTGATCATTACCTAAAATTATTTCTCGCTCATTCAGCAACTTTAACACTTGTTTAAAATGGATCATTTCTTCAATTGCGAGATCAGCCATCGCCTTCACTAATTTTATTCTGTCTGGATAATGGCTCAACATAGACATGGCCATACCTGATGCTTTCTTTTCTGCTGCGGCGTGATCTTGTAAAAAGGTGCCAAAGTCTTCAAGTACTTTATGTGTCCATTCAAATGGTGTGTGATATTTTAATTCAAACATACTTACTTCTCTTTTATCCTACCTTTCTACTCATTCATAAATATCTAGTAAAAAGCACTAACTAAAAATTGTGTGCATTCTATCGCACATACCAGCGATGACAAAGGCTAAACTGGCGATAATAACACCGTATCTTTATCGACTTTTCCTTCACGAGTAGAAGACACTTTGAGTGGGTGTTTTATCATATTCCAAGCCGTCACTTTGCCCTTTTTATTCAAAAACGGCATTGTCGCTTGCGTTTCTACCTGTAAAAATTCAGCAAGCTGACTCATTGCATCATCCGTCGCTAAATTTAATTCAATATAATCGTGGTTGTGTTCATTGAAAAAATTAATCGCTAATGCTTTATGCTCATTGTAACACTGTGTTAGAAATTGATTATCGCTTGTATTATTAGGCGTGAGGCCATAAAACGTCGTTAAATAGCACCGCTTAATGGTGTCATTAAATCCACCTTGCTCACTAAATAAATTGTTCGACATACGTGTTAGTAACTGCGATATAGAAGGAAGCCACTGGTCAAGCGCTCTATCCAAGTATATGTATTTGGCATCTGGATAGCGATTAGCTAACATTCGATAATCATTAAAGACTGGGGTGTCTGCTAAGACTTCAGCATTTTGAAACGTTTGTCTCGTATAAGCGGTATGTGCTGTCTTAAACCCCAGCTCTAAACATGCTACACATACGCTCGTCGTACCTGTTCTAGGCAGGCCCACTATAAACACTTTTTTCATTAAACGATATACACTATTAAACTCGTTGCACTGAGCCCTAATAATACCAAAAACGTTAACGCCATGCCCACGACTCGAAGTTTTAAATTCTCTCGCTTAATCGCTTGCCAATGAATAACCCTAGCTACAAGAAACACAACGCCAGCAGTATGCACTACCCAAGAGCTAATACCTTGAAACTCTAATATAAATAATAATATAAGGGTAAGCGGAGTATACTCACTAAAATTTGCATGGGCCCTAATGGCATTCGTTAAAGACCGATTTCCACCATCCCCAAGCCCTACTTTTTGTTTTTTGCGAATAGCTATAATTTCAAAGCTTAATTTAATATAAAATAATATAAGCAAAGCCGCATACAGGCTGATCGTCATTGGTCACCTTGTCATAAATTAGTGTAAAGTGACCAATATAGCGAAAATAACCGTGGAGCACCGCTTTTATTTAGTTATCAATTGTGTACACCGCATAGACCTTGGCGTTTAGTGTTAATGCCCCAGTGTTGTAAGCTTGTTCAACATTTCCTGATGATGCATCCGTCAGCTTCATTGACTCAGTGCGTGCGTATGGCGTACGAGGTGTTTCCATGGGCGAGAATGATACAGAATACAAACCATCTAATTTAACTTCAAAATCACTCGCAAGCTCTTTTGCTGCCAATTTAGCATCCTTAATTGCCGCCTTGTTTAAGTCTTTCATTAACGTACTTCTATTACTGACTTCAAACTGGGTGTTATTAAACTCGTTAATGCCGGCATCAACCAATTTTTGTAGTAATACAGGATAGTCCTCAAGCTTTTTCAACGTCAATGTGAGTGTACGGCTGACTCGAAAACCCTCGAACTCTTCTTGATTAGTTGTGCGATTGTAACGAGTTTGCCTATAAACATTAAGCTGTTCAGCATGAATATCGTCCACTCGAATATGGTGAGACTTGGCGATAGCAATTGCATTGGCCATTATATCATCCACGGTTGTCTTTGCCTCTGGAAGCGCTTTACTTTTTTGGGTAATTGCAACTCGAATAACCGCTTGATCAGGTTGCACCTGCATGTGCGCATTGCCTTGGACATAAAGGTGAGGCGTTAGTGGCAAAGAGCCTGCATAACTGTGTGCACAAAACAGTGCTGCAACAACGGTCGAAATTAGTTTCATATTTGTATCCTTATATATTACTGCTAAACATTGAAACATAATGGCCTTAATCATGGCTGAATATTATAGGCATCTCTTAACCCTTGCTCTATAAACACCATCTCCTGTTTAAAAAACAGACCTTTATGTGCGTCAATAATCATTTGCTGCAAAGCGCTATTTTCAAGTGCTAGCTCGAACAAACTAACTGCTTTTCTGCCTTGTTCTGAATTAGCACAAGCAATATAACCAAATATTGTGAGGTCCGCACTCTCTATTTGATGATAAGTCACGCCATCACGTTGTGCTTGTTGTTTATGATGCTCTATGAAAACTGACGTATATTCAATAATACCATCCAGCTTTCCTTGAATGAGCATTTCACGCAGCCGATAAGCACTATTAGCCCCCTCTCCTACAATCAAATTATTACGGTAGGTTGCTATAAAATCGTCTACTTCCTTTCCATAAGAACGCCCTTTAGTCACACCCACACGCAACCCTTTAGAAACGACAATATCTTTCAAAGAAAGCTTTTTTGGTAAATTAGGATAACCACGGAGGATCAACCTATTGGCTGGAAATGCCATCAACGGATATTCAACAAACAAAGCGATTGCTTCACGCTCTGCTGTTTTTACTTTGTTATATAAGCAAATATTCGGATAGGTCTCAAGCTCACGCCACTCTCTAAGGCGGCTTGCTGGAATAAACTCTAATGACACTCTACCCTGAAGTTCGCGTTGCACGTTCAACAATAGCATCGTTGCTAAGTCTGTTGGTTCTTCACCTAAGCTTGGGTTGTAATCTGATGCAATTTGAATTTTCAACGGCCGAGTATCCGCCATTGATGTAAATAAAACCAACGCTAGCAAACAGGTTTTGAGCATTTATGCCTCCAGTTAGGTGAATAAAATGCGTATCTCCTTAGCACTTGAATTATCAGTATAGAATATTTTTGATACAAAAAAGCCAGCATGTGCTGGCTTAAATAAAGTGAATTAGATACTACAACGTTTGTAATTCCTATATTTCGGTAGCCAGTAATTCCGATTAATAGCAGCCCAAATCGCATCATCATCCATTTCAAGCGCAACACCTTCTTCCATTGCGGCTTTAGCAACTGCGAACGCAATGCGTTTACTCAGCGCTTCAATCTCAACTAATGCAGGAAGTAAACTGCCTTTACCAGTATTGGCAAGCGGTGACGACTCAGCCAATGTTTTACTTGAAACCATTAACATTGCGTCTGTAATGCGTGTCGCTTTAGCTGCAATAACACCGAGCCCAATACCTGGAAAAATATAACTATTATTACATTGTGGAATTGGGAATGTATTACCCTCAAATTCAACAGGATCAAACGGGCTCCCTGTGGCAACAATCGCTTGTCCTTTAGTCCACTCAATAACATCTTTAGGGTGTGCTTCTACTTGACGAGATGGATTGCTTAGAGGGAAAATGATTGGCCGTTCACAGCCACTGTGCATTGCACGGATCACTTGCTCAGTAAATAATCCAGGCTGACCAGATACACCAATTAAAATATCAGGTTTTGCACAGTGCATAACATCAAGTAATGAAGCAAAATCACCACTATAACTCCAATCTGCAAGTGCGTCTTTTGATTGCATTAATGCAGCTTGGAAATCACGTAAGTCACTCATACCTTCAGACAGTAATCCAAAACGATCTACCATATAGATTTGGCTGCGCGCTTGCTCGCTTGAAGCGCCTTCGGCTACCATTTGGCTAATAATTTGTTCGGCAATACCGCAACCTGCAGAGCCAGCACCTACAAACACCACTTTTTGTTCTGAGAGCTTTGCACCTTTAACACGGCAGGCCGCTAACAATGAACCAACAGTAACTGACGCAGTGCCTTGAATATCATCGTTAAAGCTGCATATTTCATTTCGGTAACGTTTAAGTAGCGGCATTGCATTAGGCTGCGCAAAGTCTTCAAACTGGAGTAACACACTAGGCCAACGACGCTTTACAGCATCAATGAACAAACCTAAAAACTCATCATACTCGTCTTGCCCAATACGCTTATGACGTGCTCCCATGTACATAGGGTCACTTAGTAACTTCTCGTTATTAGTACCAACATCTAACATAACAGGTAAGGTGTACGCTGGGCTTATGCCTCCACATGCGGTATATAATGACAATTTACCAATTGGGATCCCCATACCACCAATACCTTGATCTCCTAAACCAAGAATGCGCTCTCCATCCGTCACAACGATGACCTTGACTTTGCCTTTAGTCGCATTTCTTAAAATATCGTCTATTTGATAACGATCTTCATAAGAAATGAACAGACCTCGAGAGCTGCGATAGATATCAGAAAACTTTTCACACGCGTCACCCACCGTTGGTGTGTAGATGATCGGCATCATTTCTTCTAAATGGTCACGCACCAACCGATAATAAAGTGTTTCATTGTTGTCTTGAATAGCACGCAAGTATATATGCTTATTTAAATTATCATTGAAGCTAGAATATTGTTGATAACAACGTTCAACCTGCTCTTCGATTGTTTCAAAGCGCGGTGGGACCAATCCCGTTAAATTAAAATTCTCTCGCTCACTTTGGCTAAATGCACTGCCCTTATTAAGTAGCGGCGTTTCAAGAAGATTAGGGCCAGAGAAAGGAATATATAGATAATTTGGATCTGTTTTTTTAGTCATATTTGCAGGCTTGACACATTTTAAAAGGCTAAGAATTTATTATTGCTGAAAGTGACCAAATATCAATGAAATTCGTTCACATCAGACCAATACAATCGACTCTGTAAACACATTGTTAAGCGTAGTACAGAGCCAACTATTATAGCGTAATTCTTCCTGCAAACCTATGACTATTAGTTACTTTCACCAAGAGCAATACCTTCTCGGCGCGGATCAGCACCGCCTAAAAGCACACCATCTTGTACTTGGATCACATGCAGCCCGGAATTTAAGTCTCGTATTTGTACTTTATGCCCTCGTTGTTCAAATGTTTCTTTTTGCTCAACAAGATTTGTCCCCTTCTCAAGCGTTGTATAACGATTTCGATTCGTGATTTTTGGCAAATTGATAGCTTGTTGTGGGGTTAAATCCCAGTCGAGTATTCCAATAATCGTTTGAGCCACATAATTAATAATACGGCTGCCACCGGGGGATCCTACGACCAATTTCAAACTCCCATCCATGTTAAACACCATAACCGGCGACATCGAACTTCTTGGTCGTTTATTCGCCTCAACCCTATTTGCCATCCACTTGCCCCCTTTCTTAGGGCTGAGTGAAAAATCGGTTAGCTGGTTGTTTAACAAATAACCATTAACCATGACCGTAGATCCAAATCCCATTTCAATCGAGCTGGTCATAGATACTGCATTTCCTTCCTCATCTACGATTGAAACGTGGGTTGTTGACGGCAACTCATAACCATCATCTTTTGCGTACACTAACACGTCATTTTTAGGAAGACCGACAGGTACATGATGATCATCTTTATCAGTAATGAGTTGAGAGCGCTTCTTTAAATAGCGTGAATCGAGTAATGCTTTAGTGGGTACATCAATAAAATCAGGATCGGCAACATAGTGATTTCGGTCCGCAAAAGCTAACCGAGATGCTTGAGTAAATAGATGCAATGCGTACGCATCATTCGCTTTATATTGACTCAGCTTCTTCGCTTCTAACAACTTCAGTATTTGCAGCACAGCGATCCCTCCGCTACTGGGTGGCGCCATAGAGCATACTTTGTATTGATGGTAAGGAATGCAAATCGCATCTCGTGTTTTACTCGTATACTTAGCTAAATCACTGAGCTGCAATGTCCCCGGCGCAATTGCCGAAGTTTGCACAGCGTCCACCATCTGTTTGGCATACGGTCCACTGTAAAATGCGTCAATGCCGTTGTTAGCCACTTGTTGGTACAATTGTGCTAGCTCTGGGTTATTTTTTAGTGTGCCAGAGGCTAATGCTTGACCGTTTGGATAAAAATATTCCTTGGCCGGCGAGAGTTTTGACAAGCCAGGATTAAAGTTCTTTTCGAGCAACATATTAAGTCTAGGGGAAACAACAAACCCTGATAAAGCAAGCTCAATCGCAGGCTCAAATAGCACTGACCAGTCAAGTTTACCATGGTCGTTATGCGCACTTTGGAAGGCGTGAAGTAAACCAGGTACACCCACTGAGCGTCCGCCGACAACGGCATCAATCCAACGGACAGGCTTTCCGGTTTTATCTAAAAACAGTGTATGGTCAGCGCCTGACGGGGCTGTTTCCCTACCATCATACGTGATTAGTTTCTTGGTTTTGTTATCAAAATACATTAAGAATGTCCCACCGCCAATACCCGATGACTGTGGCTCAACTAACGTCAAGACCAACTGAGTGGCAATAGCAGCATCAACTGCATTACCGCCTAAGGCTAGCATTTTTTGACCTGCTTTAGTGGCGTAAGGGTTTGCCGCTGCAACCATAAATCTATTTGCGGTAACTTGTTGTTTGTTTTGTAGCCCCGTTGCCCCTTCTGGCTCTCGGGTTTCTCTTTGCTGTTTTCCTCCCGAAATACACGAAGAAACCAACAAAGTAGAGGTGATGGCGACGAGTAATGGCACAGACTTAATCATTTTATTCACTTTTGTATTGTTCTAAGCATTGGCATCATAAAAGTAAATAGGCACAATATGCAAAAAATAAAGATGCTTATAACCAAATTATTATGCTCGACTTACCTTTTGATAAAAAATATATTTTACCACCTCTTTGCCTAATATTGCTAAGTACACTGTTAATGCTGTTCAATAACAATGCATTATTAGAGTTTAACCGCAGCCTCATCGAACAACATCAGTGGTGGCGGCTATTCAGTAGTCAGTTTGTTCATGCCAATTGGACTCACTTAGGGTTAAATGTACTAGGTATTGTATTTATATGGATCCTTCATGCAGAGCACCGTAGCCCGGTTTGTTTCGCGTTACATACGCTATTTTTAGCAATTTGGACCGGTACAGGCATATGGCTTTTTTGTCCTGATATCAATATTTACACCGGATTAAGTGGCTTGCTTCACGGCGTAATAGTTTGGGGGGCTATCAAAGATATCTGCGTGGGAATGCGCTCGGGCGCTTTACTGTTCATTGGCATTTGGATAAAACTAGGTTGGGAGCAATGGCAAGGTCCTAGCGCTGATGTTGGCGCGTTAATCGAATCACGTGTTGCGATTGAAGCACATTTAATTGGTGCTCTCGGTGGTTTGTTGTTAAGTGCGACGTTACTCTACCCCCCAAAAAAAGGCAACTAGACTAGAAACTTTCCAGGATAAAATAAAAAACGCCAACTCAAAATGTTGGCGTTTTATACATGCAGCGTACCTTATAAAATCATAAATTTTCTTTAAATAGCTTGTATATACGGCGATATTCATCTAGCCAACTAGAAGGTTGTACAAAACCATGGGGCTCTACGGGGTAAATAGCCGTTTCAAAGTCTTGCTTTTCAAGTTCAATTAATCGCTGTACGAGTCTTACTACATCCTGAAAGAATACATTATCATCAATCATTGGCGCATTGATCAACAAGTCATTCTTCAAGCCTTCAGCATGATAAATCGGTGAACTTCTGCGATATGCAATTGGATCAACATCAGGGTGATTCAAAATATTCGAGGTATAGGGTGTATTGTAGTATGCCCAATCAGTTACAGGACGCAGTGCTGCACCCGCCTGGAATAAATCTGGTTGCGTAAACAAAGCCATAAATGTCATAAACCCGCCATATGAACCGCCATACGTGCCGACTGCATTGGTATCAACATTCGCATGTTCAGCCATCCATTTAACGCCATCAGCTAAATCTTCAATTTCTGGTTTACCCATTTGACGGTAAATAGCGGTGCGCCAATCTCGACCATACCCTTTTGATGCGCGATAATCCATATCCATAACTACGTAGCCTTCACTTGCTAACAGTGAGTGGAACATGAATTCACGGAAGTACCCAGACCACCCCATGTGAGAGTTTTGTAAATAACCCGCTCCATGATTAAAGATAACGGCTTTACGTTTTTTACCGACTTCACCTTCAACATAATCAGCCGGATAGTACACTTTGGCATACACTGGCTGTTCGGTGTGACTTGAAGGCACTGCCACTATTTTTGGCGCAATCAATTTCTTATTCAAAAATGCATCTGATACAGTATTCGTCAAACGCGTTACCTGCGCGTTCGTTTTAGCATCGGCCACATATAGCTCATTCGGCATCATTATTTTTGAATGATTTAGAAGCAGCTTTGATTCATCCGGACTCAAACTATAATCAGTCATACCATTTAAGTCTGTGAGCGTTTCTTTCACGCCTGTATTTGGATCTACTCGATAAATTTCATATAAACCAGGGTGCTCAATATTCGCTTTGAAGTAAATTGCGCTATCGTCTTTACTCAATGTTAAATGCGAAACGACATAATTACCTGACGTTAACTGTTTAGACTTCCCCGATAAGGGCTTTATGTATATGTGGCTATAGCCTGACTCTTCAGATAAATAATAAAGTGTGTCTGAATTATTCAACCAGCCAAAATCATTGTATGTATAGTTTACCCATGCGTCATCATGCAGACGATGCTGTGGCACAAACTTATCTGCATCAAAATCTACAGTTGCAATCCAGCGGTCTTTGTTATCCCATGCTTCAAGCATAACAGCAACCTCAGTTCCAGATTGATTCCATTGAATGGCACTTTGATCCCAGCCCCAATCGCTTATCAAGTTAATAGCACGAGGTGCTTTAACTGCTTTGTATGTCTCTCCTAACGCTTTCGCATTCTCAGCTTTGACAGCGGCCAATACGTCCTCATCAAAACCAGGTAACGAATTATAGCTCAGGGTAACTTGATTATTTCGGGCCAAATCAAGTAGTAGTACGTCGGAACTTGTTGCTTGTGCTTGCGCTACACGGCGACGCGCTTTAACAGGGTCGATATCCCCATTTTGGCTGACATAGTTAGGCATAATGTCAGTAGCCGCTCGCCAATCTGCGTTATTTGCTGTAACTACAATCAATTTATCACCTGCTGGTGATAAACTCGCTGATACTAGATACTTGTCTTTCCCCAAGTAAAAATGACTATTCGCGATCGTCGTATTCTGTTGTTTAAGTTGCTCTAGACGCTGTTCTTTGTCTTTGCTATTTTTATGCTGTAAAGCAACATACTGAATCAGATTATGCTGCTCTTGTGCTATATAGCCTTTAGGCTCCAACGTACCTTTAGGCGCATCATCTAAGTGCAACTTTACTAGCTCTTTTGATTGGCCGGTATTCACATTAACTGTATAAAAAGTATTTCCAACTCGATATGCAATATCACCCGTTAGTAAAAACTTCAGCTGAGATGCACTTTCTGATGAGAAGGTAAGCTGTTTTATTTCACCAGAGCTAATGGCTTTTACAAATATATTACCCTTAAAAGTATACGCTTGATGTTTTGCATTATCAGAATATATTGCGTTATCCGCACCAATAGAGTGCAACTCTGCCAAAGTTACAGGAACCGGCGCGCTATTGTTAGCTACGATAAACGTATCTTTTAAATCAGTTCCTTCTTGCTTTTGTTTAAACACAACAGTGTTACTATCAGCTGCCCAAAACGCACTTTGTGGACTTCTCCCTAACCAATCTGGGTGAGCCATCGCTTGTTCTAATGTTATTTTTTCACCACCAAAGTCGACGGGGGTGGTGACAACGGTTGCAGGTGTTATTTGTGGCTGAACCTTGTTAGAAGAGTGATTTGTTGTTTGGCAACCAGTTAAAAGTAAACTTGATGCTATAGCGGCTGAGATAATAGATTGTTTAATCATTGCGCTTCTGTTGTTATGAAAATTGTCTCATTTAAGCAAATATGTCTTCATATTTCGACTTATTTAAGACTAACAACCAAGTTTCAAGATAAAAAAAGGCCAGTAAAGGTTACTGGCCAAATACTCTCTGCGCTCACATAATCGTTGATGGACAACGAGTATGAAGTGAGGCCTATCCACGCCTCATAAAATAAGACCGCCGAAACCACAAAAGAGTTCCAAATTAAATAAAACTTTTTACGAAATGTAACCATCTTTTATTAGTAATAAAAGCACACTGCTTACTATGATCCATAAAATCATGGCCATAGCGAATGGCCGCCAGCCAGTTTCTATGAGTACTTTTCTCGAAACGCCAGCACCAATCAAGAATAAAGTCGCAACCAAGATGTGTTTTGCCCCCGAGTAGACACTCTGCCAAACAACTTCGAACTGCTCAAACCACGTATTGCATAATGCCGCAATTAGAAACCCAAATATAAATAGTGGAATGTTGGCCTTTTCTTCACTTTTCCAAAATACGCCAGCCAATGCTGTATAGGGGATTATCCACATCGCCCGCGTTAACTTTATCGTTGTTGCAATACCCACCGCCAATGGGCTAAATGTTGCCGCTGCAGCAACCACACTACTGGTGTCATGAATAGCCAGTGCAGCCCAAACAGCAAATTGCTGTTCTGAGAGTACAAAGTAATGGCCAATAAGGGGGAATATTATAAGGCCTACCGCGTTTAACAAAAACACCACTGCAAGCGCAACAGCAATCTCATGTTCCTTGGCTTTAATAACTGGCGCCATAGCTGCAATGGCACTACCGCCACATATTGCGGTACCAAAAGAGATTAAAATACCGGTGTTTTTATTTAGCCTAAATAGTTGAGTCAGTATTTCTCCTAAACCAATGATTGCGGTAATACTAACAATGGTTAACACGATTGAACTGCGACCGACTTCTAGTACATCATATATATTGACATTAAAGCCGAGTCCAATCACTGCGACTTTCAGCATCCATTTACTGACTTTGCTACTCCAAGCCTCCATGGGGTTTCCCCAGCACCACGTAAACAGCATCCCCATGGCAAGGGCCAATGCGGGTCCAACGAAGGATGTAAAACTCGCAATAAATAACAACAAGAAACTAAATTGACTAAAAGTCATCATATGCCACGTGTTTAAATCCAAAAAAAGCCGGATATTAAATCCGGCTATTGGTTAATTTAGAATAAGTTGGTGCCCAGTCGCGAGTACACCGGGGTAGTACTCCTCTGGCAGAAATTCTGCAAGTTCACCTAACTTTTCTCCCAACTCATGCAGCGAGTTAGCTGACACATTAATGTGCCCCATTTTTCGACCAGGCTTCGCAGTTTTACCGTACCAATGGCTCGTCACGCCATCGACGGTTAGTACTGTACTCGGAATGCTTTGCTGACCCAACACATTGATCATCGCTGTCGGCCTAATCAAGGTGGTCGAACCCAACGGCAATCCAGAAATTGCACGCATATGGTTCTCAAATTGACTTGTATGACAGCCCTGTTGTGTCCAATGCCCTGAATTATGAACACGTGGCGCAATTTCGTTAACCAGCAGCTCCCCTTGTACATCAAAAAACTCGATGGCTAAAACACCCACATAATTAAGCGAATTGGCCAATGCATTAAAAGCATCTTCAGCTTGTTGCTGAATATCATTTTTCTCTTTACCTGCAATCGACAAGGTCAACACACCATCCGTATGTTGATTTTCAGTCAATGGATAGATTTTACACTGTCCGTTACGATCACGAACACCAATAATTGATACTTCACGATCAAATGGGATCATTTTCTCAGCAATAATAGAATGTGGACTCAGTGTTGTACCTGTCGATAAAAACTCAGCCATTTCTAACCAGATTGACTCAATATCCTCAACTGATTTAACACGCCACTGCCCTTTACCGTCATAACCGGCTTGACATGTTTTGACAACCATAGGCAAAGCCAATTGTTCTACGGCATCTAAAAAGTGCTGTTTTTCGGTGATCAATTTATAAGGCGCACATTTCACTGCCGCTTTATCAAGTAACGCTTTCTCTTTCGCTCGATCACCGCCAGTCGCTATGGCTTGCGCACCTGGATAAAACTTCCCGCTGAGTGAACATTGTTCAAGCACATCATGAGGGATATGCTCAAACTCAGCCGTGATTGCGCAACTTGATGCAATCGCCTGTGATAACGATTGCTCACTAAGCTGACCGGTAACCGGATTAACGACCTTTTTAGTGCTAACGTCATACGCTAACACATGTAAATCTAAATGCGTCG
The DNA here is from genome assembly GCF_018101015.1 of Pseudoalteromonas sp. MMG005. NCBI lineage: Bacteria > Pseudomonadati > Pseudomonadota > Gammaproteobacteria > Alteromonadales > Pseudoalteromonadaceae > Pseudoalteromonas > Pseudoalteromonas sp. MMG005. The sequence continues at coordinate 59,944 of NZ_JAGJEK010000026.1, forward strand.
CAGATAAACTCATCATCCGCGCTAACTGCCCTGACCCTAAAACTAATATATTCATATTATTCAGCTGGATTCGGGTTAGCTAGAATTGTTTCCGTTTGCGCTTTGCGGAACGCTTCAACTTTTTCGAAAATCTCCGGTTGCTGACAACCCAAAATTTGCGCAGCAAGCAATCCAGCATTAGCAGCACCAGCATCACCTATCGCAAGGGTACCTACAGCAACACCTTTTGGCATTTGACAAATAGAAAGTAATGAGTCAACTCCGTTTAATGTTTTAGATTTAACGGGAACGCCTAATACGGGTAAACTCGTAAAAGCAGCAGCCATACCCGGAAGGTGTGCAGCACCACCTGCGCCTGCGATAATGACTTTAATACCACGCTCAGCAGCAGTGGATGCATAGTCAGCCAATAATTGAGGAGTCCGGTGCGCTGAAACAACTTTAGTTTCATACGCAATGCCAAATTTGTCTAACATATCTGCTGTATGCTGCATGGTAGGCCAATCTGATTTTGAACCCATAATAATGCCAACCGTCATAGTAAATCCTCGGTAATAGTAAGTTAAACGATACAATATAAATCACAGTTTTGAATGTATGTTGGGGTAATCAAAACTATGTTAATTTTTGCGCGGTATTATACCTAAGTGCGATGCTAATACCATTTTTATTGCCGCTTTGTGATATACAGCCTTTGATATTAAAAACGACAATAAAGCGCGTAACAAAAAACCGCACTCTACAGCGCGGTTGATTAAGTTATGCCAGTTCTTGTGATGCTAGGTACTCTTCGTAACTACCTCTAAAGTCAATTACTTTCCCGTCTTTAATCTCCCAAATTCGGGTCGCAAGTGATGATACGAACTGTCGATCGTGAGATACAAAAAATAACGTGCCTTCGTACTGCTCTAACGCCAAGTTTAATGCTTCAATTGACTCCATGTCCATGTGGTTTGTTGGTTCATCCATCAATAACATGTTGTGTTTGAACATCATTAACTTACCAAAAAGCATACGACCTTGTTCACCACCTGAGAGCACTTTCACCGACTTCTTAATGTCATTTTGAGAGAACAGCATACGGCCTAAATAACTGCGAATAACTTGCTCGTCGTCCCCTTCTTGCTGCCATTGCTCCATCCACTCAAAAACGGTCATATCTTTGTCAAATTCATCAGCATGATCTTGCGCATAATAACCAATATTGGCATTTTCAGACCATTTAAAGTCACCCTCTTTTAGGTCAAGTCTACCAGCAAAAGAATGCAATAGTGTTGATTTACCAACCCCATTCTCACCAATGATCGCGATGCGTTCACCTACTTCAACTAACCCTTCAAGGCCAGAAAATAATAACTCATCATAGCCTTGGCCAACGTTATTAAGTTCAAGTGCGTTTCTGAAAAGCTGTTTTGACTGTTCAAAACGGATGAATGGTGACTGACGAGATGATGCTTTAACATCATCTAGCTGAATTTTATCTATTTGTTTAGCTCGAGAAGTCGCCTGTTTAGCTTTCGATGCATTGGCAGAAAAGCGTGATACAAACTGTTGTAGCTCCGCAATTTGCGCCTTTTTCTTGGCATTTTCACTGAGCAGCTTTTCACGTGCTTGTGTTGCCGCGAACATATATTCGTCATAATTGCCCGGGTAAACACGTAACTCACCATAATCTATGTCAGCCATATGTGTACACACTGAATTTAAGAAATGCCGATCGTGGGAAATAATAAGCATAGTACAATCACGTTGATTCAAAACGTCTTCCAACCACTTGATAGTATAGATGTCTAAGTTGTTGGTTGGTTCGTCTAGCAGCATGATATCTGGATCAGCAAACAACACCTGCGCTAACAGCACTCGCAGTTTAAAACCAGGCGCAACTTCAGACATCAAACCATAGTGTTGCTCAGTTGGAATCCCCACACCTAACAGCAATTCACCTGCTTTAGCTTCGGCGGAGTAACCATCCATTTCTGCAAATTCCGTTTCAAGATCTGCGACCTTCATCCCGTCTTCTTCACTCATCTCTGGTAATGAGTAAATACGATCTCGCTCTGCTTTTATGCTCCAGAGTTCTTTGTGACCCATAATAACCGTGTCAACAACGGAGTACTCTTCGTAAGCAAATTGGTCCTGATTTAATTTAGCTAGACGGGTGTTAGGTGACACACTTACGTTACCAGCGCTGGCTTCAAGTTCGCCACCAAGAATCTTCATTAACGTAGATTTACCACAACCGTTTGCACCGATAAGGCCATAGCGATTGCCATCTCCAAATTTTACAGAAATATTTTCGAATAATGGTTTTGCACCAAACTGCATGGTGACGTTAGCTGCGCTTAAAATAACAGGCTCCTCAGGATTATCTGAATTTACATTTTATCAGTGCTTGATTTTAAACTAAACGCGCGCGTAAAACCACGAAAGTTCATAGTGAAGTACTTGCTTTATGCTTTCTAAGTATATTTTTTATTGGGGTTCAACCATTCTCCAGCGTTCCACAGCAATTAAATACCGATATTAAAAAGAGTAGCAACATACCTGTTGGGCATAGCACCTCCTTCTATAGCGAGCGTAATCGCCATGGATAAAAGTCAACAACTGGAAATAGTAAACGTCCCAATATCTGAGACACAGCACGTTACTTTAAATTGAGCGCACTCATAAATATAGCTGAGCGCGCTCATAAAATAAGCATTTTATGTGTTTGTATAAAAAATAGTGCTAAGATATTTGCTTCTTCGGATAGGGACTATTATGAATAAAAGAGAAAAAACATACTCTGCAATTTTAAACGCAAGCTGGGACCTATTTAACAAGTATGGGTACCACGACACCACAACTCGGCAAATATCACAATATGCTGGTGTAGCAACTGGCACGGTGTTTAGCCATTTCCCGTCAAAAGCCGACATACTGAAAGTCGCAATGTATCGCAAAATAGACTCGGTAATACAGGAGGCGGCAGAAACAGATACGCACCATACACCCAGATTAAAGCTTCGCCATTATGCCAAATATTTGTATGCCTTTTATTTAGAAAATAAAGAGTTTAGTAAAGAGCTAGTGGTTTGCATTTTATGGCAACAAGCGTATTTTCTAGATCAATTGAACGCATTTAAATTAATGCTATATTCCGAACAGCAATACGATGCAACACAGGCAAACGTCATGATGGATTGCTATTTCATGACTTTATTACAAGGGTTATGTGACGACAATACCACTGCACAGGAGATGGTCCGTACTCTCAGCAATAAATTACATTTGATCCAAAAGTAATGTATCTTCTACCTGCTCGTACATCGCATTCGGATCTGCTTCTTCTGCAGCTTCTAAGAGCATGATATATTCATTTACGTTCGATTGCGTAAACATCAAGCGTGTTAATAGTTTTATGCAGTTCTTATTTAAACTCTCAACTTTTGCTCTTACCAGCAAAGGAAGCGCATTTTGTGCGATGTTTTCAACTAAATAGTTAAATAGGCACTCGAGTGCTTCACGCATAATACCTTTTCCCCATTCGGATGGCGAAAGCTCGAAACCTAAAAAGCAATGCTTTTTAATAATATCATGGTCATAGATGCCTAATGTGCCTATAAATTCATTTGATATTTTATTAATAATAACAAAGCGCGTACCTGTTCCCTGATAAGCTTGCTCAAGATCCCATTGGATCAATGATTTTGCTTCATCACGGCTCACTGTTTGCCCATAATCATTATACTGAGCGATCAATGGCTCATTAAGTAGCCGCAACAGGGCATCTATATCTCGATGCGAGATAGGCCTTAAAAATAAACGGGTGGTTTGTAATACCATCGGAGCTACATAGATTGGAAAATTCTATAATTAGTATAAACTATCAGCGCAAAATCAGTCCATCTAGGAAATATAATGTCTGAAGAGTTTAAAGTGATTCAACCCACCACGAAAGTCTACTGCCCTGAACGCGGCGAAGGTTGGACACTAACCGGAATAACAGGTATTGATGAACAAACTTCTGTTATGTTTAGTGGAGTCCGCTATACCATTAGTGCAAAAAAAATTGTCGAAGAGCTATTACCTAACTATATAAAAATGAACAACAAAGCGTAACCCCCACAAAAAACCAACCCTTTAGTACCAAATAAATGTTGATAAAATGTTTTTAAGTGTAGATAATAACCTCAGATTGCAAAGTCAATAACGGAAGCACTCGCCTCAAAGGATTAAGAAATCACACCTGCGATATGGACCGGGTGTGACATTACTTTGTGTTGTATTAGTTGTTCAGGATGAACTACCTTGGATACTACACCATGACAAAAACTTCATTAACCATGCCTGCACTATCACTCATAGCTATTAGTATTTGCGCTCCGAGCTATGCAAACGAATGCCTAGGGGAACTCTATGGGATCAATGCCGGTCGCGGAGATTTAGGTCTGCTCTTCAGCCTCAATGAGGAAGTGCAATCAGCGCAAGCTAAATCAATTGCTAAGTTCAGCTCTAGTGCACTCGCCTATGATAACAGCAATAACCGAATGTATTATGTCGCCTCCCCGCGCCCAACAGAGTATGAGGTTGACGTAAGTGCCTTGGCGATTAGCGCCGATGAACTTGCACACCTACCAATTAAAGGTAAAAGGTACAAATCAACAAAGTTAGCTTATTATGACTTTGCAAGCCAAAGCCATACTATTGTTGGTACAACAAAATCAGTAATAGGCATGGTTTATGATAATCAGAATGATACTTTACTCGCCAGCAGCTACAGTAAGCTGTATCAAATAGACAAGCAAACTGGTGAAGCAACCGAACTTGCTAGTTTAGGTAACCTATTAGGTAAGTATCGTGGTGACTTGGTAATTAAAGGCAGTCAACTGCTGCTCGTGACGTCAAGCTCAACCTACGAAATCAACCGCAGTACCTATGCACTAACTTTACTTTCTAATCACGGCTTAACTTCAGTTACAGGCGCAACCCTAAATCAAGCAGGCGATGTGGTGATCAGTCGGACACTCATTAACGACCATGGGCACGCTAATAAGTCGCAAATATATATGTTGGAGCCTAATACAGGGTCAACTTGCTTACTTGCCACTGTGCCCGTTAGATTAAATGATTTAGCAACAAATACTAATCAACCTGTCGCATGCTACACAAACGTGCAATGCGGCACTGCACCCAAACCCACTTTTTCACTTCAACCCGTCACAGACTCGGTTGTCGAAGGTGGAACACTGACATACAATGCAACAATAAGTACAACATTTACTGAAGATATTACGGTTGCATTGTCGGTGACGGATGGAACAACATCACCAAGTGATTACACATTATCAACGGCATCCGTGACAATTCCGTCTGGTCAAACAAGTGCCGCAGTCTCTATTCTAACAATTGATAACACTGTACATAGCGCAGATAAAACGCTAACCGTTAATGCTGTTGCACAGTCAGGCATTTCTGGACAAAGCAGTGCCGGTGGCACAATTGTTAATGATGACGCTCCATGCACGCCTGCAAATTACACGCGTATTAATTATCAATTCGTTTCTGAAGATTCATTATTTAATAATGACTGGGGTATAAAAGTGAATGGTAGTTATGTCAAACTGCTTGATGAGTATGGTGCAAATGGCAGTTATGATGTATTGCAATCGAGCTCAATCTCATACGTTATGGCTATCAATGGTAACAGTGGCCAATTAACTACTAATATGAGACAAAGTGGTAATATTCAGTACTGGGAAGACCAAAATGATAGTGATTACAATGATTTCACTGTAAGAGTATCAACTCAAACTGTACAAAAAGGATGTAATTAAGCTTCAGTACTATCTCCAACCTGTAGCACGCAAAGCCAAAGTGAACCTTTCACTTTGGCTTTTTATGTATTTAAAGATCAATACCAAATAAGTTGGTCAATGCAGCATGGATCTGCAAGGTAGGGGTTTCTTCTGTGTAAGGCGCAACAGCGAGTAAAGGGGCGCTTATTCGCTGTCGAAGAGACGCTAAGTTTTCGTCAAACTCAGCCATATCTCTATCAATCTGATTGGCAATCCAACCTACACACTTTACGCCTTGAGATTGCAAAACCTGCATCGTCAAAAGTGTATGGTTAAGGCAGCCAAGTTTCATACCTACGACCAGTATGACAGGTAATTGCTCAGCAATTACCCAGTCGTAAAGGTATTGTGTATCATTGATTGGTAACGCCCAACCGCCCGCACCTTCCACGAGTCTAAATTCGGCACCCAGGTCATCTAATGCGAGATAGTGCTTGTGCAAAACTTGAACAGAAACTTCAACACCAGCCCGTTTTGCAGCAATATGTGGTGCAATTGGAGGGGCAAAACAAATAGGATTTATTTGCTCATATTTACCGTGTACCGACGCACATTCCATTAGGCTGAGTGCATCTTCGTTGACTAATTGGCCAAAAGCTTCCTCAGCCCCTGCTGCTATGGGTTTAAAGCCCAAAGCTTTCCGCTTGTGCTTGGCTAAAAACTTCAGTAACAAAGAAGTTACGTAGGTTTTGCCAACCTCAGTATCTGTACCTGTAATAAAAAATGCGCTCATCGTTTGAATAACTCCAATAGTGCGACTTGGTAGGTCACAGGCGCACAGCTATCTGTAATTGGATACCCATCAAGTACTTTTCTGTACGCTTTTCGCCCCATCAAGCCTTTCTTTTCTCGGCTACCTTGTAACTTATTTGCTCCAATATGTTTGATTGATTGTATTGCTGCTTTCGCATCAGGATACTCGTCTACCAACGCAATTTGCTTAGCACTGCCAATGTCGAAGCCAGCCTCTGCTGCATACCCAATCAGTGCCGATAAAGTCAAAAAGTGATTAACATGTGTTTCACAATCATTTGCCTGCCATGCTACCGCTATCTCGTTTAGCGAACCAGTTAATACAGATGATAGGACAACCTGCCCTCCTGACTTACATACTCTCGCCAATTCTGTAAACAACTGAGCCGGGGACTGACTCCATTGAATTGCAAAATTTGAAAACACCGCGTCAAAAGTTTCAGATTGAAATGGCAAGGCATCCATATCAGCGCACACACGTCCTGTCGTATTTGGCCCCTGCATTAACATGGCATGACTCAAATCCATATGTACTACATCGGCGGCCCGGGCTGCTAATATATCATGGTGTAATAGTGGCCCCGCCCCCAAGTCTAGTATATACCGATTACTTAAACGCAACTTAGTGAATAATAATGCCGCTGCTTTTGTTTGTACTTTTGCATATTTACCATAATTATCAGCCGCTTTGGAGAAGCATTCAGCCGTATGTTGTTTAATAGCATCTGACATTACACTGCTTTTTGGTGAGTGGCGGTTCATAATACCTCCCCCAAAACTTGTACTAAATAGTGTATATCATCACTTTTATGGGCTGCTGTTAAGGTAACTCTGAGCCGTGCCGTATTGTGAGGTACCGTCGGTGGCCTAATGGCCGTCAACCAAATATTATGTTCTTTAAGCTTTCTCTGAGCCTTTAAAGCATTCTCAGCGGACCCTAACACAATAGGTTGTATCGGTGTGTTCGATGTCAATAAAGGGATATTTACGTTTGCACATAATTGTTGAAATAGCGCAATATTTTCTTGTAACTGAGTACGCGCGTCATCTGCATTAATCACTTTATCTAACTGTTGTAACGCACTATGTGCCATGACTGGCGACATTGCGGTAGAGTATATGTAATCCCTATTTACCTGTACTAGATAGTCAATAACATCGTGGCTAGCCAATACTGCAGCGCCTTGGCAAGCCATTGCTTTACCAAATGTGATCACTAATATGTCCGGTTTGTTCTGTGTTTGTGCACTACCTAGTCCCTGCTTCCCGGTAATACCAAAAGCGTGCGCATCATCAATCATTAACCAAGCACTATGCTGCTGCTTTAATGCATGTAACTGCGCTAATGGCGCGCTATCACCATCCATTGAAAACACCCCTTCACTCACGATCAACTTATTTAATGCGTTACTTTTTTCTAAACGTGCTCGCAAGTGATTCATATCATTGTGATTAAATCGAATGTGCCTTGCATCACTGTGCAATGCGCCATCAATTAAACTGGCATGATTGAGCTTGTCTTGAAAAATAGCACTGTCTTTTGCAACTGATTGTTCATTAAAAAGCGCTTTTAATACACTGCTATTCGCGCTAAACCCACTGCTAAATAACATTGCATCATCGTAACCCAGCAATTGACATAAAGCATGTTCTAGCTTTTTATGAACGTCTAAATATCCCGTTACCAATGAAGAACTTCGGCTCCCCGATAATACGTCGTTAGCCAAAACCGGGCCACCTAAGCCTAAATAATCATTGCTGGCAAAGTTCAAGTAACGTTTTGAGTCAACGTTAATATACCTTGCATCACCGCTTTGTATACATATACGACGGCGCAGCAACGACTTAGTACGTCGTTGCTTGATACTGTGTTCAATAAAATCAAACGCCATTAATTTGCTTCGTAAAATAGCTCTGAGGTTGCTTTATCAGCGATGGCTGAAGATAGAGATGCCTCATAAGCTTCATCAGAATAATCATGACGTTCTTCAGGCTTCATTCCTAACTTTTTCAGTAAGTTCATATCTGCATCCGCTTCAGGATTTTCAGTAGTCAGCAGTTTGTCACCATAGAATATTGAATTGGCACCAGCGAAGAAACACATTGACTGCATTTGCTCATTCATTGCCGTGCGACCTGCAGAGAGTCGTACGTAACTAAATGGCATCATAATGCGCGCTACTGCAATTGTGCGAATAAATTCGAAATGATCTAAATCATCCACATCTTCAAGTGGCGTCCCTTTAACTTTAACCAGCATGTTAATTGGTACACTTTCTGGTTGTTGGTCTAAATTCGCCAATTGAATTAGTAAACCGAAACGGTCAGATGCTTGCTCACCCATACCAACGATACCACCAGAGCATACTTTCATGCCTGCATCGCGTACATGGTCAATGGTGTCAAGTCTGTCTTGATAAGTGCGGGTTGTTATTATTTGCTGGTAATATTCTGGTGAAGTATCTAAGTTGTGGTTGTAGTAATCTAGCCCAGCGTTTTTAAGCGAGTGAGCCTTATCATTGTCTAGCATGCCTAATGTCATGCAGGTTTCTAAACCCAACTCTTTAACTTCTTTAACCATTTTCTCTATATATGGCATATCACGGTCTTTAGGATCTGACCATGCTGCACCCATACAAAAACGCGTTGCACCTTTATTCTTAGCTAAACGCGCTTGCTCCACCACTTTCTCAACTTCCATCAAACGTTCACGTTCAAGGTCTGTTTTATAATGACCTGACTGAGGGCAGTATTTACAATCTTCAGGGCACGCCCCTGTTTTTATTGATAGCAAGGTTGAGATTTGCACTTCATTGGGATTAAAATTTTCGCGATGAATACTTGCAGCCCTAAATAGTAAATCATTAAATGGCATCTCAAATAGTGCTTTTACTTCTTTATGAGTCCAATCGTGGCGAACTGTGATCATATTGTTTCTCTTTATTCTTGTAGCAAGTGTCTAAATTATGTGCACTTAACTTGACGGTGATTGGCTTAGTCTACTGAGTGACGTAGTATTGTCAACGACAAAGCAAGCAGCAGGGTTTACAAGTGAGCAAAAATAACGCAGTTGATTTAGATTTTGACAAAGAGCATATTTGGCATCCTTATACATCCATGATTGACCCACTCCCCGTTTACCCGGTGAGTCATACGGATGCCGCACATATATATTTAGAAACTGGAGAACAACTCATCGATGGCATGGCATCTTGGTGGAGTGCGATTCACGGCTATAATCACCCAAAACTTGTGAAAGCCATCACTGAACAAGCGCAGTCTATGAGCCATGTCATGTTCGGTAGTATTACGCATGCGCCAGCGATCAATTTATGCAAAAAATTAATCAACATAACGCCAGAGCCATTACAAAAAGTATTTTTGGCCGATAGTGGCTCGGTCAGTGTTGAAGTGGCTATTAAAATGGCGCTGCAATTTTGGATGAGTCAAGGGACGCAACATAAAACGAAACTAATGACGGCAAGAAAGGGTTACCATGGAGATACCTTTGCGGCAATGAGCGTATGTGATCCCGTTAATTCAATGCACAGTATGTACCAAGGGTTTTTACCAGAACATATTTTTGTGCCAGCACCAGCATCATCATTTGGCGGTAATATTAATCATGATGAATTAGTAGAATTAGAAAATAGCTTTAAGCTACATCATCATGAAGTCGCGGCGTTCATTATCGAGCCTATAGTTCAAAATGCAGGCGGCATGAATTTCTACCACCCCGCTTATTTAAAAGAGCTACGCATACTCTGTGATAAATATAATGTGTTATTGATCCTCGATGAAATAGCAACAGGTTTTGGCCGTACAGGGAAATTGTTTGCTTGTGAACATGCGAACATAAGTCCAGACATACTGTGCATAGGCAAAGCCTTAACTGGTGGAACCATGACACTATCTGCAACACTTACCACAAACCATGTCGCCACCGAAATAAGTAAAGGCAATGCCGGTGTACTTATGCATGGGCCCACATTTATGGGCAACCCATTAGCCTGTGCTGTGGCGTCAGCAAGCATTGATTTATTATTTGAAAATAACTGGGAAGCGCAAGTAACGAGGTTATTTGGTGCAATGCAACATCTTCGTTTGTGTGAAGAACTCGACGCAGTAGAAAATGTGAGAATACTCGGGGCTATAGGTGTGGTGGAAGTAAAGCACACCGTCAATGTTGCCAAAATTCAGCGATACTTTATAGACCAAGGACTATGGATCAGACCTTTTGGCAAATTAATTTATATTATGCCTCCTTACATTACGTCAAACCAACAAATTCACGCCCTATGTAATGGTATTTATACTGCTTTAGCGCAACAACAGTATTAAAAGACTATGCTCTAAGGGAATAGGGCAAACGGTTTTATTGACTTAACCCTGTCTATCAAATTATTGCAAATTCTAGTATTTACACTGAAATTTGTTCCTAAAGATGATAGACTATGGCCTTTTTGAATCTAGCAAGCTTAAAAGGGCAAATATGCATCAAACCGTCAAATTGCAGCCAGTCGAGGCGTATAAAGCGCCTCGATTTACCGTTTATCAACATCGTCAAATCGACAAGATTGAACAGCTAGACAAGCTACCAGAACACCTTCGTTTCGAAATGAAAGTTGTGGCTAACGTCTTCCCATTTCGGGTAAACAATTTTGTTATCGAGGAATTAATAGATTGGGACAAGGTGCCCAACGATCCAGTATTTCAGCTTACCTTCCCTCAACGTGGTATGCTTGATGATGAATCTTATGATGAAATGGCTGCTTTGTTGCAAGGCGATCATACTCCTGAAGATGTGTTTAATCTTGCCACAGAACTTCGCCAAAAGTTCAACGCACACCCTGCGGGGCAAATGGAAAAAAACGTACCTGAATACGAAGGCGAACGGGTTGACGGTATTCAGCATAAATACAAAGAAACCGTCTTATTCTTCCCTTCTCAAGGTCAATATTGTCATTCTTATTGTACTTTTTGTTTCCGCTGGGCCCAATTTGTAGGCAAAGCAACTCGATTCAACAATAATGATGAAGAACTGTTACATAACTATCTTGCAGAACACACCGAAGTCACTGATTTACTCATGACCGGTGGTGATCCGATGGTAATGCGTACCGTTAAATTACGTAAATATTTAGAAGCATTAAAAGAACCCCGCTTTGACCATATTCGCACTATTCGTATTGGTACTAAATCTTTAACGTTCTGGCCATTCCGTTACGTTACTGATCCAGATGCACAAGAGTTACTCGCGCTTCTTAAGGAGCTAGTTGATGCAGGCAAACATGTATCCATCATGGCGCATATCAACCACAAGCAAGAATTGCGTACCGAAGTAACTAAAGAAGCCATCCGTTTGATCCGTCAAACTGGTGCACAAATAAGAACCCAAGCTCCTCTTCTGAACAACATCAATACAGACCCTAAAATGTGGTCTGAAATGTGGAAAGAACAAACTCAAATGGGCATGATCCCTTATTATATGTTCATTGAACGTGATACCGGTGCCAAGCGTTACTTTGAGTTGCCGCTTTATAAAAACTGGGAAATATTCCGTGAGGCTTATAAAGAAGTATCTGGCGTAAGTAGAACTGTGCGAGGCCCTTCAATGAGCGCTGGGCCCGGTAAAGTAGAAGTATCAGGTGTCAGTGAAATAAACGGTGAGAAAGTATTTGTTTTACGCTTTATTCAAGCCAGAAACCCTGATTGGGTACAGCGGCCTTTCTTTGCAAAATACGACGAGAAAGCCACTTGGCTTGATGGCTTAGTCCCCGCGTTTGGAGAAGAAAAATTCTTCTGGCAAGATGAATACGACGCAATGTAAATATTTATATATACATTAAACAGATGCATTACAAAGCCGATTAAATTGCAGGTTCAATTTTATCGGCTTTTTAAATGAACATACATTTTTGCTCACGTGACATCAGGCTTAATGACAAACCCTTTCTCAATACCACTTTTGAACCCTACAGACTCATAAACACGGTGCGCCGCAGTTAATTTTTCACCCGATAATAGCATCACTTTACAACAACCTAGCTGCCATGCCAACGCAACAGCATATTCTAGTACCTGGCGACTAAACCCTCGTCTACGAAACCCACTTCCTGTGACTACATGTTCTATGATTGCAAATGGTTTTCCACCATTTGCAATGCTCCTATTTAAACCTAACGCACATGTTGCGGCTATCTTCCCCCCTGCTTCTGCAACAATTATATGGGAATGCTCATCATCTATTAATTCCGCCCATTTCTTTTTCATAACTTCCAGTTCAAGTACTGGATCATGTGGCCTAAGCTCCTCATACAACCCCAATACACCAATTAAATCATTTATATTTGCTAATCTGATCATAACCGCCACTGATTTGTCGTTCTATCACTATGAAACGGCTTATTAGACACCACCTCACAGTACATTTGTCCCTAACTTTTGACCATAAATAAAATTTACTGTTGCGTCAACCATTTACCCCTCGTAACTTATTTTTGACCGCTTGATTTGCTTCATTAAACGTTGTTTATATAAAGGAAAGAAAATCCACCCAAATGAACTAAGCCAAGACTAAATTTGGCTCAGAGTACCTATTTAACTGCTAATTATTTAACCTTTCTCAATAAATATTAAAAACAAATAAACTTTATTGTAATAAAAACAACATTAAATTTTTGCATACTGTGAATGTATTTATTTACCTACAAACAATTAGTTAGGTAAATGGTATTGGTTTATGTAACTTGGTTTGTTACATTTTTATTGCAGGAAATGTCAACATGTGAAAATAAAGTATTTTTGATCTGAATCAAACTATGTTTAAATTGCTTTTCAAGGACTCAAAAACTTATTCTTTTAATAACAATAAGTTTGCTACATGGAGGTGTATTTTAAGAACAACAATCATTGTGGTAATCAATATGAATAAAAAACTACTTTTATCTGCAGTACTCGCACTATCATCAACATCTTTACTTGCGTCTAACCAAACATTTCAAGCCAGCATCAATGGTTGGAGTGAACCCACATTTGCAGAAACAAATGCGCTACATTTCGGTAAGATTCGTCTTGCTGCAGGATCAGCCTGTACCATGGATAACGCAGGGGCGGTAACCGGCGACTGTGATGCATCTGATGCAAATATTCAACTTGGTGGTATTACAGTGTCGGGTTTAGCACCAAACTCGGCAATGAATATTACCGTTTCAGGTAGTTCAAGCGCCAATTTAACTTTTGCACCAGCAACGACCGCAACTGACGGCACATCAACGGAAACCACTGCGGATGGCGTTGCAAGTGCATTCACAACTGATGGTTCTGCGTCTGATATTACTATCAATGTATACGGTCAAATGACGGTTGATACAGCGCTAACGGCTGGTGGTGACTATGACGTAGACTATACTGTAGATGTGTCATTCCAATAAATTTATGACCTTTATTCAATGAGTTAAATAATTTTGTTTCATTCGAACTTGTGGAATGTCACTCCGCAAGTTCATTTCTTTTTTTAGTCTGTAAGCTGTATTATGACCTGCAAAAAACACATCGCTCTTCTGCTCGCTTTATCATTAGTATTCTCCAGTAAGGTATTCGCCAATTTAGCACTATCTGAATACCGTTTATATTTTGATAATCGTACAAAAAATAATTCTCTTATGATCAGGAATACATCTGGTAAAACGTTAGATTTTAGATTAGTACTTACGCATAAAGATATGACGGAAGACGGCGCACTCATTGATGTACCACTGTCTGAAGTTACAGGACGCTCCGCCAAAGGCATGCTCAGATTTTCTCCAAGAAGAGGCCAAATTGCAGCTAAAGAAGTACAAGCTATTCGAATGACGGTTCGTAAAAAAGCCGACTTATCGCATGGTGAATACAGAGCAGTTTTAAGGATCATCGCCTCGGAATCTCAAGACCCGAATGCCTCAGGGATCAGTATCAAGCCCAAAGTTGCCTATAGTGTCCCCGTCATAGTAAGGCATGGTCAACTAGAGGTTAGTTCTCAACTTATCAATCCACAACTTGTTACACAAAATGGCCGCTCGAATGTGTTGGTATGGCAAACTCTTCAAGGCAATCGCTCTTTATACGGTGATTTCAAAATACTCGATAGTGACAAACAAATTGTAGGTGAAATCAGAAACGTGGGCGTATATACGCCACTGAATAGACGGAAAGTGTTCATCCCACTACAAACGTCAGTTCAAGGGCCGGTCACGATTCAATATATTGAGAATAATAAGTATGGCGGTTCTATTGAGTTAGAAGTACCGATGCAACTTTAGGCGCTACTTCAACTTGATCAACACATTATTATATAGACTACAGCTTATCGTGATTGTGGGCTGTGTTCTCTTTAGTTTGCCATTACACGCACAACCGTTACAACCTTTGTATCAGTGGACTGTTGACGATGATGCTTTTGTCATCGTCAATGTTAAATTGAATGGCAGCTCGGTCATATCCGATATGGAGGCGTACTACACAAAAGATAATCGACTGTTAGTGCCAATACACTCGGTGAGCACAACATTAGGTATTACATTAACCATAAAAAACAACATGCTCATAGGCCAACTAGAACATAGTGACAACCCCTTTTCAGCGGTATTACACAACAATGGGGGCGCTCAAAACGCATGGCTTTGGGCAAAAGACGACTTTGATCATTATATTGACCTCGAGATATTAAATAGCGTATTAAAAACCCAATCTAAATTTAACTACTCACTCATGCAGCTTTCTTTTACAAGTTCGCTTTTAAAAGCTAAAAATAATAACGCGACAAGTACACCTGTTAGTTATCGTAATAAGGCCATCCAATTTGACCACAGTATGCCTGATTTATACCAAGCAATTTCCTACCCTATTACTGAATACGCATTAAATACCAGTTATAGCTCGCGTACAAAACGCTCAAAAGGGTTAGTGAGACTTAACAGTTACTTTGACTTACTTGAACATCAAGCCGAGTTGCGCTTTAACCAAAATAAGAATCAAACCAGTACTTTTTTCAAAGTTAAAAAACACATTGATTTATTTAATAGTGATGAGCGACTTATCAATACCCATTATCAAGTGGGTGATATTCAATCTAGCAGAGATCCACTCGTCATGTCTGCGACTCAAGGTCGTGGCGTTACCTTCTCAAATACAAATCCAAATACATCGCAAAGTTTCTCGACCATAACCATCGAGGAACCCACCCTCCCAGGTTGGATAGCCGAACTCTACCGCAATGGGCAATACATTGCGTCATCAGTTTCCCAGAATGAGAATGTAGTCCGCTTCGAAGACATTGAAACCTTCTATGGTAACAACGTATTTGAGATCAGACTATTCGGCCCACAAGGCGAACAACTCACTAAGAAACAAAAAGTAACCGTGGGAGAAAATGCACTTGCTCCAGGTAAATTCAGCTATAAACTTGAAGCGATAGATGCCCAAACAAGTTTATTCGGTAATAAACAATCTAATACAACGCCTTTTGAACACGCTTTAAATGCTAATCTTTCATATGGTTTAACTGACAAACTCACGTTCGACTCAAGTATAAGTGCCTTAAACGCCGAACACCCTAATCGCTATATAAGTGCGGGCATTAATGGAATTTCTGATAGTGGCAGCTATAAAGTCATTGCAGCCAAACAACTCTCAGCTGGGCACGCATTATTTACCGGTTATCGAGGTATCATAACTGGTCTAACGGACCATGACATTAACATCAATGCACAGGCGAGTTTAATCGACAACTTTACCAGCGCTATTTTCTCAAAACAAAAACACTTACTTAAAAGGCGCATGTCTGTGTCTCTTAATGGAAAGTCATCATGGATAAGTGACCTTAATTGGGACTTTCGTTGGCTCAATGAACATCGAAATAACAAGTCCGAACGTAATATTACCTCTTTTGGCATCAATAAGAATTACCTCGGTGGCACCTGGTCGAGTCAATTTCAGTATGATGACTCTCAAGATATGCTGACAAACCGTGCTTACTGGTCTCTTGATCTCAAAGGCTGGCGATGGACAAATTCAGTTGATTGGCTGCCAGTAAATGACCGTAAATTGAAAAGTTTCAGAAGCAATTTACGGTGGCCACAAACCCAAGATAGCTTCAACCAAACTCAAATCTCATACAACCCAAATGCCAATGCTAAATTATTGCTAGGGCATCAATACACTTATCGACATCATGATTTTAATGTTAACTTTTCAGGTCAATACGACAGTGAAGATGATTGGCAAATATCGGTTGGTTTAAGCGGTACATTTAGTTTTGATCATGTTGAAAACACATTTGAGTTTGACTCTCCTAGGGCACTTAGTAGTGGGCAACTTGAAGTATTATCATTCGTTGATTGGAATAATAACCAAGTCTTTGATAGCGACGACCAACCTGTTTCTGATGCTATTTTAACGGGTAATTATCGCTGGAAAGACCTAAAAACCAATGATAATGGTCGAATACTGCTACCCAGCAGCAGTGGAGGACAAATTTTGGAAGTCGACGTTCGTTCACTCTCCAATCCATACTATCAGTCATCATATGGTAAAATAAAAACCCTCTCGCACCGTGGCGGCATTAGTCGAGTGAATGTACCCATCTCTGTTTTCAATGAGGTTGAAGGCACGCTCTATTTTGCAAATTCAAATGCAAGTAAGCCAGCTGCTGGGGTGTCTGTTATGCTATTAGATGTAAATGGTGATATTCAATATGAGACAATCTCAGAGTATGACGGATACTACTTTTTCTCCAATGTTTCTGCCGGTAAGTACACGGTTAAAATAGAGTCTAATCAGCTTAACATAGCTAATTTAATAGTAAAAAACCTACCTAATGAAATAATAACACCAAAAACCGGTGACACACTGATCCTAAAAGATATCATTTTATTGGAACAGCATGAGCAGCTGGAACACTCTCATATACTGACAAATCAAGATATTTCTGAGAATAGCTACTTTGTACAGCTCGGTGTTTTCAAAAAGTTCTCTTCTGCGCTAATTGTTGCCAAAAACGTACCAAACAACCTCAATGCGTTACACATTTATCATAATCAGTTAAATATGAATTACTATTTAGTATCAGGATCATACGCCTCTAAAGCGCTTGCGCAACAGGCTATCAATTCAGTATACGCAGTGCCATCCTTATTCGGCAGTTTCATGGTTGATGCAAGACGCTATGACGCTAAAACCTGGCATAACCTTGGTACAATTAATCAAGATAGCAACCACCGCTATTTTTTCTGTGAATATGCACGCTACCGGTCAGCAAAACAACTCAATAGTGCTTTAATAAACTCAATAGATACCCTCTTTATTCTTAAATTAAATCGCAACGCTAAAGCCAATTTTCAAGTGCTTTCCGGTCCACATGATAGCAATAAGGGTAAACAATGTGATCCACATACAAGTCAATTAATCAAGTCACCGCTGAAGGTTGAAAAGCTCAGTTGGCATGGTGTTATTTCAGGTTTACGAGATGCTCGTGAAAAGGTTACTGCAGAGGATTAAACACCACGTTATGTGTTTTATTAAAGCTATCTAATTGAGAACAGTGTACTTCGCATTGCGCCCCAAATGATTCTAAAACCCACTTGCTTTCTATTACCTTTATATAACACGCAGATCTAATTTCATCTTGTTTTTTCGCTGAAATCACCCGACACATGCTAAAGCTGCCTAATACAGTTATCTGAGCATCAAAATATGACGTTTGTGCAATGACACCCGCTTTAAAACCTTGATTGGTAGCATGAACCCGTTTTTGCAAATTTAATGAGATGAAAAGCAAGCTTATGAGCAGTGCGGTTAATAATTTATGTTGCATCGTTAAAACTCAGGGTTTATATGCTTATAAGTGTAGTGCAACATCAACCATTCAACGAATGTGTAGAGCGTCTATTTACAGCACTAAACACGTAAAACCTAAAAACACAAACGCATTACTAGCATCACTAACACTTTTCTGCATCGTGAGACCGTTTCCGAACGGCAAAAGGAACTTCCTACTATCTGATTTAATTGATATTATCGCAGGTAATATGTTCCACCTCTGATCTCAGCTTGGTTTATCACGTCAATGAAGAATATAAATATCCAATATTTTAAACACCCTTACGCAGAGTTTATTCTTGGTTCCTTTGACAACACCTTATGTTTGTGTGACTTCAGGTATAGAGCGATGAGGCGCACGATCGATACGCGGATCAAGCATGCCCTCAATGCGGATTTCATAGAAAAAAGTGACGGTATTACAACCGCAGCTGAGCAGCAACTTACGCAGTATTTTATGGCCGAACGCCGCCATTTTGATATTCCTTTACGCATGGTTGGTAATGATTTTCAGCAGTCTGTGTGGCAAACACTTACCAGTATTCCTTATGGCGGCACTGCAACATATGACGATTTGGCTAAGCACTTACCAGCAAAGTACACCACCCAAAATATACACCATGCTAACGGGGCAAATGCATTGGCTATCATCGTACCTTGTCATCGGATTCTAGACATTTCAGGGTCCCTCGTAGGCTACGGTGGAGGCTTATCATTAAAGAAACGTTTGCTTGATTTGGAGCATAATCTCTTCAATCCACTGTAGCCTAAAGAATATCATTCCACCCGTTACAGTTGTGCGCAGTTTTTGCTAGGTTTGATTTCTACATATTTAAACTCAGCAAGTCCATTCTCAATTCGATAATCTGAGTGTGACAATTGTAAAACAAGTAACGCGTATTGCTCTGTTGGCGCGCAAAAAAACCGGCATGATTCGCTATTAATACACATACTTTGTTGCCTATAAGTAGCAATATTCCTGCATAATACCAAGCAGATTCATTCTTATAATTTGAGTTATCAATTAGCTGTGTTTTAAAAATCGTCGCGAATTTTGTCGCTCGCTTAAAAAACGGATCCTTATGGGTGATTAAGCTTAGCTTTAGTAACATATACGTACATGGCAAGTATTTGTTATGCGCTAAGCGAATCCCTTCGTTATACTTAATTTAATGGGATTTAGACAGAGTGGGCAAATACAGAGCCTGCGCGCGCCCAATCAACCTGTTTGCGCACTATGTTAAACTGTTCATGTACAAATTTAATAATGCTTCGCTGTCTACATTAGTACAAATTGTTTGCTTTGGATAATTGCTCCACTCGTCAATTGGGAATAGTCTATCGCTTTGTTTAAATAAAGTATGCCCGGTTGCCACACCCTCAGTAACGACTCTTATGTTGCCTCGTTCAGTTGTAAATATTTCAGGTGCAATCGCATACACGATTGCCGATGAGTCATGTACATAAAATCCATCCAAACCTAAGTCCGCATGATAAAAGTGTGCGTAAAACGCTGATATTTCAGAAATGAATGCGCCATACTTCGGTGATTTACTCTTAAGTTTATTGATATATGCGTTAGTCATAATTGATTGCTGAGTGACATCTAAACCGACCATGGTCACAGGCCAATCAGCAGATACAACAATATCTGCCGCATGCGGGTCGCCATAAACATTTGCTTCGGCAAACGGTGTCAAATTACCTGAATGTCCATTGAAGCCAAAAGCGCCCCCCATGATAACCACTTCTTTGACCAACGAAGCAATTTCCGGTGACTTGTTTAATGCGAGTGCTAAATTAGTTAAACGACCTATCGCAACAAGTGTGATGTCGTGAGGATGCGCTTTAACACTATTTATAATATAGTCATGGGCCGTTTGACTTACCGCTTGGCTTTGTTGTTCAGTCGGAATAACAATATTACCCAACCCATTATCTCCATGCACAACCGTCGCTGGAAGGCTGGCTGGCAGTACCAATGGAGTATTAGCACCTTGTGCTACGATTGCTTTTAAACTGAACTTATCCTTTAAATAAAGTGCGTTACGTGTGCTATTTTCAATCGATGCATTACCAAACGTTGTTGTTATTCCAATTAAATCAACTGCATCACTTGCGTCAGCAAGCAAAATGGCCATAGCATCATCGATGCCCGGATCCGTATCTATTATTATTTTTTTCATAACATCCCCTTAACTATTAATGCTTGTTAATTTTGGCAATAAAGTTGATTATTACACACTGTATAATATTCAAGAATTAAACGAATTGCACCCATAATTAAAACGTTCCAAATAGTATTTTAATAATGTTTATTCTAACTAAAAGCGCAGAACGACCCTTCTACTGATACCAAATGTAGACTTTGCTTAATCGCATCCTCTAATACGTTTTTTTCACTCCCAGGTCCAATTGTGAGTAGTTTTGCACCAGTCGTGGGTGACCCTTTATATGGCCTTACGTAAACTTCTCCATCAGGACAGCGCTCAAAGTATGTAAAATGTGTTTCATTTGCTATTTGAGTGCACCCTTTCACACGTAAAATAGTACTGGGCAACAGCGTACATATTTCCTTAATACAGCTATATACAGGCAAATTAGGTAAATCAGTTGAGCAAGAAGCCCAATGCGCTTTGTGATGTGCGAGCTTTTTAATATCGTTATCAATAGGCGTAACTTCAGGTAATTGTGACAGATCCAGTGTGTCGATGGGTAAAATCGTGGCACTTGGGTTAATGGCTTTAATTTCATCAGTCACCTGAGCAACTCTACTTAAGGGTGATTGCTCTAAATGCGCCAAAGCGATTATTGAAGATACTTGAATTTGGTTCGCTTCCAGCTCATTATGTTCACCTCGCGTTTGCCAGTTTTTTACGTCAACAACAGACAGTTGAATCGGCGGTAAAAATCTTGCGTCTATCCCCACACCTAAAAACCCCATTAATGAACAGGCATCGGTGGTGCCATTTGCTTCTATTAACGTGATACCTTTTGGCCGACTAGGGATCCTATTAACCGTATCTCGTAACTGAGATATACCACTGCAACAAATACAGCTTCCACTTAATGACTTTAACGACTTAGGGTCAATATCATCACTGAGTTGATCAATATCTAAGTTAGCGTTTTCGTAGTCGTTTAATATAACAAATGGCTGCCAGTTTTGCACTAACGCACTCTTAATGAGGTTTTTTAAAAGGGTCGTTTTCCCTGCACCTAAGAAACCGACGATGACAACGATTGCTTCCACAGCGAACCTCCAAAATAAAAGCGTGCCTCAGCCAAAAGTGACCTCGGCACTGCGGGTAAATTACAACTTGGCGATTAACCAATTTTTATGCATTGAAAAATATAAGGTACGCACCTTTCCTTTGCCTTCAATATTGACCATATTCACTTGGGTTGGCCATAAATTTCTCAGCGTACCGTTAAATAACTTAATCCCTTGTATATTTTCGGGTAAATTAGCTTCTTGCTATACTCAAAAAAACTGACCGTCGACTTCATACCCTACATTGTTTAATATCAGCGCTTGCTCAGATAAGTCTCGCGCAAAAAACTGCTGTGAAACATACTTTGCAAACTGTTGTTGAGTCTGTTTAGAATCCAAAATATCTGCTTTTTTATTAAATAATTTCTGCACAGCATGCTTGGTATCGTGCAAATGAAATAAAAGCATTCCAAACTAAACTCGAAGAAAACCTATTAACGTATTGGCCAACTCCTGTAAAGCTGGCCATCAAAACATCGGTTAATCAAGGTAAATAAGTGTCTAATACAATAAAATATTTAGCTAATGGCTAAGTGACAATTGACCATCTTCACCCTTTCTTAGGGTCGTATACATATATAACTAGCCTACACTCTATTACCAAATAAGTGTATGAAAAGCGGCAATTCAACAAACGTTGAGCAATTACTTTAAAGATAAAATGGTGGACCGTGATAATTAATGACATTATATGCAGTGGTTAACCGCCTAAAGGGTGTCAAGCGCCTAAGTAAGCTATTTTTTCTGTGATATTAAGCTGCTAGATTGAAAATACTAATACTTGGCCTGCGCGCTCACTCATTTGCAAAACACCTAAAAAAGCACCTAAAACAAAGCCGACTTTCAAAGTCGGCTTAATTAACACACTGTATTAAATCGCAACACTACCACTCAAACATATATGCCATTTTACTAATGGTTTTTAACGCCACGCCATGGGTATTTCGCTTTGCATACAGGTGTTGCAGTGATTTATCTTTCACTTCTCCAACAATTACCTCTTTTACTTGGTAGCCCATTGCCGTCGCTGCAGTGCTATAAGCCACAAACTCCCATTTACGAATGTTGGTGTTATCGAGAATAATCAGTGGGATCCCTTCTGCCAACGCATTAATAAAGCGCGCCAAGTTTAAATTATGAAACTGGGGCAATTTGAACTTTTGAAAGTGGTATTCACCTTCTTCATTATAAAAGTAGTCATCGGTTGAACAGATAAAAAACTGGCTCTCGTCACCCCCAACCATCTCATCAGATAGAGACTCAGCGTAGTGACTTTTACCGCTTCCCGGCAACCCTCTCAGGATAAAAACTTGTTTCATCGACAATTGTTATTACCTATGCTCTTAAGCAAATAAAGTGAGTCTTACTACGGTTATAATGCCATAAATCTTTAGAATAATCATGAACTATAGCTGACTCATAAAGCAATTATCCTAAAGCGAACAAATTACACTCGAAAAAAATGTAAAACTGTCGTTAATTTCAATAAATTTGGGACTAGATGTAAAAGAGTTGCCTCAGGCGGTTTTTTTATTGCCGTATCAAAGGTAAGATACGGTTCTTGTGCCTACGAATGACCGTAGGTACACTCGATTAATTTAGGTAACTTATATCATTGGAGTGAAGATGAGCCACATAGCGATAACGGAGCTACTAAAAGGCACCGTTGCGGTAGACAGCCAAGTAACAATTAAAGGTTGGATCCGTACACGCCGCGATTCAAAAGCAGGTATTTCTTTCTTAGCCGTTCATGACGGTTCTTGTTTTGACCCTATTCAAGCTGTCGTACCTAATTCGCTCAATAATTATGACGAAGTTACGAGTTTAACCGCGGGTTGCTCTGTGAAAGTAACGGGTGTGCTTGTA
The DNA here is from genome assembly GCF_018101015.1 of Pseudoalteromonas sp. MMG005. NCBI lineage: Bacteria > Pseudomonadati > Pseudomonadota > Gammaproteobacteria > Alteromonadales > Pseudoalteromonadaceae > Pseudoalteromonas > Pseudoalteromonas sp. MMG005. Next base: position 83,530 of record NZ_JAGJEK010000026.1, read on the forward strand.
CAATCTGAAGGTACTGGTCAATCGTACGAAATTCAAGCAAACTCAGTTGAAGTACTTGGTTGGGTAGAAAACCCAGATACATACCCAATGTCTGCAAAGCGTCACAGTATTGAATACTTGCGCGAACATGCTCATTTACGACCTCGTACGAACGTAATAGGCGCTGTTACACGTGTTCGTAACTGTTTATCACAAGCATTACATCGCTTCTTTCACGAACAAGGTTACATGTGGATCAGCACACCAATCATCACAGCAAGTGACTGTGAAGGTGCGGGTGAGATGTTCCGTGTTTCAACACTGGATATGAATAACTTGCCTCGTACTGATAAAGGCGATGTAGATTACAGTGAAGATTTCTTCGGTAAAGAAGCATTCTTAACGGTTTCTGGTCAGCTAAATGGCGAAACATACGCCAGTGCAATGTCGAAAATTTACACCTTTGGTCCAACTTTTAGAGCTGAGAATTCAAATACATCTCGTCACCTAGCTGAATTTTGGATGGTTGAACCAGAAGTAGCATTTGCCGACTTAGATGACGTAGCAAACCTTGCTGAAAGCATGCTGAAATATGTATTCAATGCTGTATTAACAGAACGCCGTGATGATATGGAGTTTTTCGCTCAACGAATCGAAAAAACCGCAATCTCGCGCCTTGAAGAGTTTGTAGAAAAAGACTTTGCACAAGTTGATTATACCGACGCAATTACCATTTTAGAGCAATGTGGTAAAAAGTTTGAATTTCCAGTTAAATGGGGCGTTGATTTACAATCTGAGCATGAGCGTTATTTGGCTGAGGAACACTTTAAGTCGCCAGTTGTCATTAAAAACTACCCACGTGACATTAAAGCATTCTACATGCGTCAAAACGAAGATGGTAAAACAGTCGCAGCCATGGATGTAGTCGCCCCAGGTATTGGTGAAATTATTGGTGGTTCTCAACGTGAAGAACGGTTAGATGTTCTTGATGCACGTTTAGAAGAAATGGGTCTAAATAAAGAAGATTACAGCTGGTATCGCGATCTTCGTAAGTATGGCTCAGTGCCACATTCAGGTTTTGGACTTGGCTTTGAGCGTTTAGTTGCGTATGTTACTGGTATGGGTAATGTCCGTGATGTTATCGCTTTCCCACGTACCAAAGGCAGCGCAACGTACTAAGGTCATGCTCAATAGCCAGTGACACGTACAAAATAAAAAACCCTGCTCGGCAGGGTTTTTTATTTTAGCTATCTTTTAGTATCTCAACCAACCACTATGGACAAAGCCAGCCTGTTGGGCATCGACACTCACTCAGTGGTCCAAATGTATTGGGATAAAGACGGCCGCCCGCTACTTGTGGCGTATTCTCTGATGCTAAGTCTAACTTCTTATCAAGCAATTTTAGTTTAGATTTTTTTAATTTTAATTTCATAACAATATCCTTTTATTTATTATTGCACTACCATCCTATAGTGTCCTAGGTTAAATAACAACCTAGACAGTTCCTACTAGGTGGACTCGAGTGCGTTATGAAATAAACACATTCGTATTTACAAAAAGTGATGGATTTTCGAGTTCTTTTAACGTTAGTTCACTAGGCAAAATATCTCGGCTTATATATTTCTCGAACATGGGATCTGGATCACATAACAGTATATCTAAGGCAAACCGATTTTTGCCATAAAGACCTCGATGGATCATGTTAGCGAAAAAAACCAGTATATCTCCGGCCTTTAAAGAAATTTTAACTGCACCTTCTATTTCTTCATCGTTTGTATGACCATTTTTTTGCAACCTAATATCTAGCTCGCCATTACGGTCCCAACGTTTATGGGTTTCCGGTACTAGCTCTACGCCGGGGTCATCTGTCAAAGCCACTCTATAATGCACAACATTAGGGCCTGTTAGCGCCAATTTTTGCTCTTCAATTGTTAGATGATATTGTGAGTCTCTATGCCAATAATTTGCTTGATTGGGATTCAAAGGATCGAAAAATAGCTGAGTATTCATAAATGCCGCATCAGGTCCAAGTGTATCATCAATGATATGACGCAATTTATGAGACCCAATCACATTAAAAAGTATTGCACGCTTGCCCTCAGGTAAATGCGCTTGATGAGTTAAATAAGCGGAATTTATCGCTCCATTTTTATATGCTTCGTCGTTTTTTTTCTTCCATAATTTATGGTAGTACTGCGTAGCTTCCTTAATTGGCGCTAACTCCTTGGCAGTCAGCGCATTTCTAATCACAGCAAAACCACTTTTTTCAAACTCTAACGTCACGTCCACACCTTTCTAATAATATGTTGCACCCGATTTGCACTGAACATTACCCCCTTCGAATAAATTTCAATCATTAATTTATAATGATTAAATCTTTATCAAATATATCAATGCTTACTACCCAATTCTCGTAACCTAATCATCTCTTTTGCCACTAGTGCCGCTGACGGTAAGAACATAGTACTGACAATTCTTTGGTCAACAATAACCTCATGCTTATCAACCAATAGTTCTTTATTTTGTGCTTTTGCGCCATTTTTGTTTAACTGGCTTTCTACCAAAAATGGTAACAAAGTGCCCTGCTTCGCCCATGACTTTGATTTTTCTGTTGAGTCAGGAAAACCGGCTACTTTCTTTCCTTGCACTAAGTATGCGCCACTCGGTAAAATCACATTTGCAAATGCTCCAGCGCCATGGCCACTTGATCCAATAATTCCTCCAGCTTGATACACAGCAGCAATGATGGTTTGCATACTTTTATTGTTAGCAATATCAAATAAGGGACCATAACCTCCTCCAATAAATACGCCCCAATATTGACTCAAGTCTAGCTGTTTAGGTTTTAAAGTTCGCTGTGTTTTATCAGCAAACCCTTCATATTTAATTGTATAGCTGCTGATCCCAACGGGGTTCATCATAAATTCAGCCTTTCCGCCATTGGGTGAAACAAAGTCAACAGAATACCCATGACTCATGAAAACATGGTGTGGAGGCGCGACCTCCCATAAATTATTCCGTGCATCATGTTTTTCTGGATCCCCCATATCTAAAGTATTCGATACCATGATCAGCACTTTCTTTTGCTCTATTGCAACCACCTCTCCCACATAACACACCAATATCCACGCAATTAAGAGCCCACTTATCGTTTTCATAATTTCCCTACCTAATTGTTAAATGCCTCCTCTTAGACGCTGTGATTTAAAGAAAGGTTTAAATCCACTTCAGGAGATTAACAAAGTCTTGGTATCTAAAACTAGGTTACGCGTTTAATTAATAAGACGACTTAGTCGCGTATGTAACAATCTCTGCTATACCTAGTTAAGAAAACTAACTAACCTCAGGTTTGGATAAGGGTTTTGAAATAGGAAATATTTTGTAGACAAACTTACGTACAATCCAATGATGATATTTTGTTCAATATCAAGGCGCTTTTATGCAGTAATAGCGGGCTATTACAAATGAAAGCAACGCCGAGAGTGAGAAAAATAGCTTTATTGGGCAAATTCGCTTATCCAGAGCTGAGGTGAACTATAACCAGTAAGTGGGTGAACTATGGATTTATTACGAATAATAATTGCGATATTGCTGCCGCCTTTAGGGGTGTTTTTACAGGTCGGTTTGGGAGGGGCTTTTTGGTTGAATATTTTACTCACCCTATTTGGTTATGTACCCGGCATTATTCATGCGGTTTGGGTGATAGCGAAAAAATAAACACGCCTTTCATAAGATAATTCAATATTTACATCAATAACCAAACGACCATGTAATACTTACATGGTCGTCTTACCGTGACGCCTATCAAACGATTATGCAGCGTTATTTTCGTTCACTCTGGTTAATAACCGCGACAAGTAACGCAGGTAAAAAGGTCAAGCTTAATACCGTTGAAACCAATATACCACTGAGCACAATCACCCCTACGCCTCTATAAAGTTCAGTACCTTCACCTGGAATAAGTACCAAAGGTGCTAACCCAAATATCGTTGTTGCTGTTGACATCAAGATAGGTCTTAAACGCTTAGCCACTGCTTGTTCAACAGCTTCACGGACAGGCATAGCCTTATCTATAATGAAGCGTCGAGTTTGATCTACAATAAGAATCGGATTGTTTACCACCGTACCCAATAAAATGAGAAAACCTAGCATGGTGATCATATCAAACGGTTGGTGAAAAGCGGCGATACCGAGCCCTGTCAGCATACTATTGATCCCATTAACAGTAACCAGCCCCAGCAAACCACCTGCCATACCAAGCGGTACCGTTGCTAAAATAAACAGAGGGTAACGCCAATGCGTAAATATAGCCACCAGCAGCAAATAACTTAAAACCAATGCAATCACAAAATTGCCTGACAACGCGGATTTAGTTGCTTCAAGTTGGTCTGCTGCACCACTGATATTGAGCTTAATACCTTGTGCAATTTTACCTTGCTGCCACAAATTTGGCAGTAACTGTTGGCGTACAATTTCTTCTGCAGTTTCTAACGCAACGTCTCGTGGCGGAATAATGTAAACCGTGACTGTACGATTTCCATCAACACGGCGTACAGAGTTACTATTTTTACTCTCCACCAAATCTGCCAATGCATTTAACGGTAAAACCTGCCCATGGGGGGTAACAATTGGTGTATTAGCCAATTCAGTTAAGTCTTGTCGGTTTCCTGCACCACTAAACAAGAACATGTCGACTTTGTCATCATTCAAAATGAACTCATCAACATATGCTCCATCACTCATCGCTGCCACAGTATAACCAAAATCACCGTTACTGATCCCAAGCTCTGCCAATCTATGCCATCGCGGCTTTATTTCAATTAAGGGCTGCTCCAGCGTCAAAGAGCCAGGGTCTGAGTCAATTTGTGGATCATCAAATAGTCGCTCTGCCTCGCCATATACCGCTTCCGCCGCACTATATAATTCGGTGATATCGCTACCGGCTATATCAACAGCAACGGCACGCGTACCACCATCATTACTTGAAATAATTGACCCACGAGCAGAAAATGCACGCATACCATCATAGCTTTTAAACTTGGTTGTAATTGCTGACATCATCGCATTGATATTTTTTGAATCTACCGGTGCACTTAAAAACCAAATGCGGCCAACAGACACTGACATCGAGTAATACTCAAGTGGTGGCATTGTGATTTTACCCGTATCATAAGCCACACTATTCGCTTCAACATGCGCATCAAAAAAGGTTCTTAACTCGGCGCCAATTTTTTCCATTTCCGATAGGTTATAGTTAGGCGGCGCAATCATCATTGAAAAAGCTTTCGGCTCTTCTCCTTCTGGCAAGTACTCCGCGGCAGGCATCAAAGTATATGCCAACCCTAAAATCCCAATAATGAATGCTACGCTAATAACACGTGCTTGTTGCTGCGAACGCATAAACTGTTTAGATATTGATAACCACCATGTTCCAAGTTCAAACTGTTGTTTTTCATCTAAATCTTGTTTTTTACCAAAATGCGCAAGCGCCACTGGTACAACAAATAATGCAACGAGCATCGATGCAATGATGGCCCCTGAAATAGCAATGGCAATATCAGAATACAATTGCCCAGCTTCTTGCTCAACAAATAGTATCGGCGCAAAAACCAACACAGTTGTGGCTGTTGAGGCTAATACCGCAGGCCAAACTTCGGTCACACCTTTCACTGCTGCTAAACGCTTACTAAGTCCTTCTCGCTTTGCTTGCACAATAGACTCAAGTACCACAATGGTATTATCAACGGTCATACCGATTGCAAATGCAACACCAGCTAAAGAGATAACATTAATAGTACGACCGAAACTCATTAACGCAAAAAAAGCAGCAACCGTACATAACGGTATCCCCATTATGCCTACTAATGTCGCGCGCCCTGAGCGTAAAAAGAAATACATCACAAGCGTGGCCAATAATGCGCCTAATGCCAAGTTAGTCCATACGTTTTGCAATGAGCTTTTCACGTACTTTACGTCATCACTGAGCAACTTCAGTTCCAAGCCATTCTGCGTTAATAGTTGCGCATTAAGCTCAGCAATAACCGGCAACATTTGCTCTTTTATCGCTAGTACATTAGAACCACTTTCTCGCCTAACCGATAAACTTAACGTGCGTTCACCATCTGAATAAGACATACCGCGCGTCTCAAAGTGATCAAGCGACACACTGGCCACATCTTTGAGTAACACATTAGCTGAACCAATTCGTTTAATAATGAGGTTCTCTAATTCACTAAGTTTATCAAAGCGCCCAACAACACGAAGTAAGTAGCGGCTCTGTCCACTTTCAATATCCCCGCCCGAAGCATCTCTATTTCGTGTTCTAATAGCATTTCTTACCTCAGTTAAGCTGATCCCACGCTGCGCTAACCGCGATGCATCAACTTTAATTTGGATCTGACGTTGTGCGCCCCCTCCAACTCGAACCTCAGACACGCCCGCTACACTTTCCATACGAGGGCGAATAAAATCTTCAGCAAAATCTCGTAATAAATCCATGTCGAGTTGCAACGGATTACCTGGTTGCGGTTTAAGCAAAAAATACATGAAAGCATTATTAGAGAATGAACTGGAAAACAGCCTTGGTTGGTCAACGTTTTCAGGATAAGCGGGTACTTGGCTTAATGCATTATTAACGCGAATTAGCGCGTCATTCACTCCAACGCCAAATGGAAACTCTAACTCTACCGTTGCCTCACCCATTTCTGCATACGATATCATCCGCTTTAAGTTAGGCAGACTTCTTAAATAACGTTCTTGCTCAATCAAGATTTCTTTTTCTACATCTTGCGGTGTCGCACCCGGCCACCCTGTCTGCACCGTGATCGTCCGTACTTCTAAGTCAGGGATCATCTGTACTGGAATATTTAGCGCAGAAATCAATCCTAATATTGTCGTGATCAGCACGACAACCGTGACTAGCGTTCCGCGTTTTACAGCAGCTTCAATCATAGCGCACTGCCTACTGTAGATTTAATGGTTAACGATGACCCATTCTTAAGTAATTCAACACCTGAAACAACAATATGTTCAGTGCCATTTAATCCAGTCACAGCCACTTTATCAGCGTGTGATTCGATAATATCAACTAAATATCTCGTTGCTATTCCACTTTCAATTGCAAATATACTACTTCCGCCATCTGGATGCTGTTTAATCGCACTTTTAGGTAACCACACGGTATTTTTTTGAGACGCCATATGTATTTTCGCTGTTGCAGACATACCTGTGATAAAGTCACCTGTCGCCATATTATTGCTTGGTAAATCTACATGTACAACAAACGTCCTGCTTATAGGGTCTGCAACTCCCACTATACGGCTCACAGTAATGTCTATTGCTCTGCTATCTAGTGTATCGGCATTTACCGTCGCACTAAGGTGAGGCTGTTGTATCATTTGCGTATAGTATTCTTGCGGTACATCCAATACCAAACGTAAGTTAGACTGGCCCACTAACGTCAGGACACTATTTTGTGGTGTGATCCACTCTCCAATATCCACTTCTCTTTTTGCGATAACCCCTGAAAAAGGGGCATATAGTGTATGACGTTGTATTAATTCTTGCTGTAATGATACAGCTGCTTGCTGCTTAATCAATTCAGCTTGTGCGTTAGCCAAATTCGCTTTTCGTTCACCAATAAGTGTTTTTGCAACGCTTTGCCGGTTAGATAAAGCCACAACTTCGTTAAGGAGACGTTCAGCTTCTATTTTGGCAATATTAGCCGCTTGTAAACTCGCTTTCGCCTGATCTAACTCAAGCTTTGCTAACGTGGCGTTCAATTGCAGTAACTTATCCCCTTTGGCTACCTCGGTACCCACATCAACAAACAGCGTCGAAACCGACCCCGCTTCCATAGTTGCGATATTTGCATGTTGCGCTGACTCTATCGAGCCCGTTAATTGGATCGTCTCAGGGGAGCGGTCAAGTGTGGGCAGAAAAACATCAACCTCTGTTGAATTAGCATGGCTATCACTAGCAACACACATAATGGCAGTAGCCAACAAACATAATACGGCACGAGCAGCGACTTGCATAAAAACCTCTAATGATAATTATTTCTATTTAATTCTAAACACTTCGAAATTTAGCGCACCCTATTTGCGATAAATTACTAATAACGCCAGATGTGATGAAAATTACGCTTTTTTAGATTTAATAAACACAAAAGCAGGCTCACTGGAGAGCTTTCTATATGTGGCTGAGCACAGCACTTCAGCTTCTCGTGCCACCTGCCCTTCCGTTAGTTGTGTGACCACTAAACCCGATTGAGTTATCGCAGTGAATAATTGTGTCAATGAGCGTCGGAAAAACTGTACTTGTACTGGTTGCCCTATCGTTCCCCATACATCCGTCACCCTTTCTGTTGCAAAATAGTTGTTGGCTTGGCTCAATTCAGCCTCTGAACACGGGTGATGCGTTGAAAAAACAATATGTTCTGATGGCTTTAGTACGCGATACACTTCGTTAAAAAAAGGCACCAAGTCTGCTAAGTAATGCACCATTAGCGGACATATAATTAAATCTTTACTATTTGATGCTTCCCGTGGGAGGCCATGCGTTAGGTCTTGCTGATAGACATTTACCTGTGCACCTAAACGGTTTCGCACAAGTGCAACCATCGCATCAGAAATATCTACACAGGTCACTGATTTTGCATTTCGAGATATTAAATAGTCAGCATAAATACCTGAACCACAACCAAGATCTAATACATCTAAGTCTTTCACTCTATCTATTAGCGCTTGCAAAGAGGGCCGTTCATAATGCGCATTATATATATTACTTTGCACTACTTGGTCATATTCTGTTGCAAATTCGGTATACAGTTTCGATGTCATATTGCCTCTTGAATTCGCGTTCATAGCGACCTAAAGCCTGCGAAATCTCATATTTTTAAAATAATTACGTATTGTAAGTTTCTAGAAAGCTTCGTGCTTTACATTACCTACATCAACTCATTCTGTCGTTAAATGAACACAATAGCACGGAATAACATTTTACCTACTTGCAAAGGATATAGTATGACTTTAACAAAAATCGGTTACGTGGCTTGTCTACTCGCTTGCTCTACATATGTGCACGCCAATACTCCCTCACCCGAATTAACATGGAGCTTAGGCATTGCCACAATTTCTCAAGACCAAGGCTATATAGATGTAGGAAATGAAACTAATTTGATCCCGATAGTTGGACTACAATACGGTAATTTCTCTTTGCTCGGTCCGCGTGCCAGCTATCAATTTTTTGCCAATCAAACGCTAGAAATCTCTGCCATTGCCAACCTGCGCTTTGATGGTTATGAACAAGCCGACAGCGATATATTCAAGGGTATGGAAGACCGCGATATGAGTTTTGATGCGGGGATTGAAGCGGAAATAGACACACAATTTGGTGAGTTCGGCGTTGAATTTACGCACGATATATCCAGCACCCATAAGGGATATGAATTAAGCGCAAGTTATGGCGTGCCTTTTATGCTGAATAATGGGCGAATAATGCCTTATATTGGTGCAAATTATCAAAGCGATGATCTAGTAGATTACTACTTTGGAGTAATGCAAAACGAAACGTTCAGCACTCGCCAATTTTATCAACCTGGGGCTACAACAAGCTTTGAGATAGGCGTAAATAGCACCTGGATGTTCAATAAAAAGCACATGATAAAAGCGGATATTAGTTATTTATCTTATGGCAGCGATATCAAAGACTCGCCGTTAATTGATAAATCAGGTTCTGCACAGATTTTGGTTGGCTACGCGTATGTATTTTAATGAGAGTGTATTTAAATACCTATACTTGATCACTGCATGTGCCACTTTAATCGGGTGTAACAAGCAACCTTTAGAAACCGAGACGTTAGGTGATAACGCAGATAAGCCAGCTACAATAGTAAGTGACAGTGTTTACGCCACGCGAGTCAACAAAGTACCTGAACAGATTTTCTATGGCCGCGTTCAAGGCTACACCAGTTATGATATGGCCTTGTTTGTCGATGGTAGAATCGATCACGTTGTGGTACGAGAAGGTCAACTGGTAAATAAAGGAGATGTACTAGCAACGCTGTACTCTCCAACCCTATCTCAGCGTGTTGCAGCAAGAGACTCTGATTATCAAAGTGCAAAAGCAGTGTTGCTTCAAGCTCAGGCGCAAAAAAAACGCAGTACAGAACTGGTTCGCAAAAAGTTACAGTCTGATGCAATGCTAGACGATGCCATTCGTGCACTGCAAGTGGCAAAACAGCAAGTTAACAATACACTTGCACAACTTAATGAAGCGCAGAACCAGCAAAAAGAAACCCAATTAGTTGCTCGCCACTCAGGCGTAATTGCAAAACTGTATTTACGCGGAGGCGACTATGTAAATTCAGGTAGCAATATATTGCGATTTGAGTCAACCGAGCGACAAAAAGTGACATTTTCAGTCCCTGAACGCATTGCGATTAAACTTGAAAGCCAGCAGCAAGTAACAATAACATTACCCAATATTAATACGACTTTTAATGGTCAGATCTCAGAACGGAGTTTGCCAAGTATTGGCGAACTTGCGTTATTCGATATAACCGTGTCTATACCAAACAGTACACCCAATAATGTCGGCCTTACAGCGCAATTACATTTACCCATTACCAATCAAACTTTATATAAAGTGGTACCATCAGCACTGCGTTATGATGCCCTCGACCAAGCTTATTTACTCACCGCAGATGGCACGACCCAATATCCTGTCTCGGTAGTCGCAATCGAAGAAAATGGTTTGCTTGTCACAAGCACCTCCTCACTTGAACAACCCCTCAGCCTTGTCTCTGAAACAAACAGCCAATTGAATTTGGCCCAACTAGTCAAAAGGTAACTTTATGTCTATGTCCCAAACCAAATGGTATCTACAAGCACGGTTAGTTCTTGGTATCGTCGCTATTTTAACGATTACAGGTCTTGTTGCATGGCATAGTGCCAATGAGCAAGAAGATCCAAGCTTCCCCTATAGAAATGGTATGATATTGCTGGTTAAACCAGGTATGGACATCACACAGCTGACAGATGAAGGAGTCAGACCTATTGAGCGAGTGCTCAGCGAAATAGACGAAATACAAACCTTCAGCGCGCGAATAAAGCAAGGTTACGCAAATATTGACCTTGAACTGAAGGAGCACATTTACGATACCGATCCAATTTGGCAGCGGATCAAAGATCGCATTCGTCAACTTGAGCCTCAATTAAATCCTATTAATATTTCAGTACATGATCGTATTCAAGACACACAAGGCATTGTGTTATCTATAAGCACAGGGAACGGCATACTCCATGACCATCGTTTCGCTTTAAAAATTAAGGACGAGCTACTCTCGCTTTCCGACGTGCGTACAGCAACCTTGATAGGTGCCCCTAAAGAGCAATTACAAATAGCATACTCTGCACAAAGCATGAGAGAAACAGGAATAACGCCAACAAAAATAGCAAAGCATGTAGCCCAGCTCAATACCGAAGCGACCCCACCAATTTTACAAAACGGGTCGTTTACAACGGGTTTTAACTCATTAACCCGGATCTCTACGTTAGACAAAGTCAAGGGTACGCAGATATTTTCACCAAATGGCAGTGCTATGGTACTGGCAAACATTGCCGATGTAGCCTACCGAATAGACCCAATTAGTAATGAACAATTTTGGATTAATGGCAAACGTACTGTGGGTATTGCACTTACATTACCCCCAGATACTATCCAAGTCACCGCTGTTGGTGCACGTATTAAGCAGAAAATCGCACGATTGAATCACCAATATGCTCCTTTCAAAGTGCATGTTCATTTATTCCAACCTGATTGGACTCAAAAGCGTCGTAGTTCACTCTTAACCTCATTGTTAGTCAGTTGCTTGGGTGTGACAGTGGTATTAATGTGCCTGATGTCATTTCGTAGCGCATTAATTGTTAGTGTCTCTATTCCAGCAATTGCACTCTCTGCACTTGGTATATTTGGCATGTTTGGGGGGGTTATTCATCAAATGACAATTGCAGGTTTGGTTCTCTCGTTGGGGTTAATGGTTGACAATAGCATCGTCACGGCTGAACGTATTGTTCATCACTTAGAGCAAGGCGCGTCTCGAGTGGCAGCACCTTTAATGGCCATTCGAGAGTTGTATAAGCCATTAGCAACTGCGACGCTTACCACCATTGCAGCATTCATTCCTATGTTACTGTCAAAAGGCAATGTTGCTGATTTCATCGCCACGATCCCAGTGCTCGTGATTATGTGTATTGTTTTAAGCTATCTAATTTCATTATCACTGGTCCCCGTTATGAGCATGTTTTTTGCCCGTAATTCCAAGCCTTACCGCACGACTAATCACCCACTTAGTACAGTTGCAAAGGGTATCGCGTTGTGGTCATTAAAATACCCAAAAAGCACATTAACAATGACTGTTGTATTCATTGTACTCATAATGAATTTGCCCAGCAGTCATGGTGAGTTTTTTCCGAAAACAAGTCGTAACCAAGCATATATTGATATTCAACTTCCTTTTGGTACCTCCGTCGACGAAACCACAAGAATAGCCAAACACATTGCTCACAAATTGAAAGGCAATGATAAAATTACCCATACCTATCTATTTTCAGGTAATTCAGGGCCCCGTTTTTACTACAATTTGGCACAACAGCCCAATGAAAGCCATATCGCACGTATCGTCTTTGAAACAACACCTGATACTCTAGTTTCATCAATTGTAGAACACCTTAACAAGCAATTTGTCGTCCAGTACTCTGATTTTATTGTTATCGCTCGTGAACTTGGCCAAGGGCCTCCTATTTCTAGCCCCATTGAATTGAGAGTACTTGGTGGCAGTGAGTACGCGAACTTAGCCGCATCAGAGGCTATATACTCTCTCCTGTCACAGCATCTTGATACTCAAAACACCCGGCGTAACTACGGATTAGGCAAACCGCAACTTGCACTATCGATTAACAAACAACAGTTACAACTGAGCCAGCTTACTGAACACGACCTCAATAGTTATTTGGCTTGGCAAAGCTCAGGGTTAACTGCAACCACATTGAACTACACAACAAACCCAGTTGATTTAGTCATAACCGTTCCAAAGCCGGTTAACAACTCAACCGAGTTGCTAAACACACAAGTTATGATGCAAGATAATCGCTTTATTCCTCTTTCATTGCTTGCAGAACAAATAGTTACCGCAGCACCACCCGTAATTACTCGCTACAATGGCTTTTATGCACGCACCCTATTCGCTGATGTGCGCCATAATGCAGACGAAGAAGACATTATTGATGATTTGCAAGGTCAAATAAATGATTTGGCGAAACAGTACGGCGTTACCATAAAATTTGGTGGTGAAGCACAAGAATCAAGTCAGGCAAATAACGCGCTATTGGTCGCAATGCCCGCAGGCATCGTATTACTCTTTATAGCGCTAATTTTGCAGTTTAATTCATACCGGTTAAGTTTATTGGTTATGCTGAGCATCCCAATGGGGATCATTGGTGCACCCGCAATGCTGTCGTTAGTGAATATCCCGTTTGGTTTTATGTCGATTTTAGGCGTACTTGCATTAACTGGGATCGTAGTTAACACCGGTATTATACTAATCGAAAGTGCCATTAATGGGCTAAAAGCAGGCTTAAGTAAAGAATTGGCAATAACCACCGCGGTGCAGCAACGCTTCAGACCTATTTTGTTGACCACAACAACCACCATTGTTGGTATGCTACCGTTAACGTCATCGCAAAGCCCACTTTGGCCGCCATTGGCATGGGCGGTTATTGGCGGATTAATCACCTCCACAGCTTTAATGATGTTTGTGATGCCTCTGGCACTTAATTTATTACTCGAAAACACCGTCAGTGAAGTAGAAACACTGAAATGATTGAGATAAAGGAAATAACCATGCGTGTTTTAATAACAGAAGACAATCAACAGCTTGCTGAATTTATACAAAAAGCAATAATGCAAGATGGCCATGCCGCTGATATCGCGTTAGACGCCGCGACCATGATGACTCAACTCACTATGTGGCAATATGATGGGGTTGTTTTAGATCTAGGGTTACCCGATAAAGATGGATTAGATGTGATCAAACATTTGAGAGCGAATAATAACCCGATCCCTATATTGATCCTCACAGCAAGGGGTGGCATAGATGATAGAATTAAAGGGCTCGACTTAGGTGCTGATGACTACCTCAATAAGCCGTTTTCTGTTGATGAGCTAAAAGCGCGACTTAGAGCACTAATGCATCGTCCGGTCGATTATTCAGGTAACGACCTAACAAGAGGAAATGTTACCGTTGAAACTAAATCTCGACGCGTCACGGTGAATACAAAAAATATTACCATGGGGAAAACCGAAGTCGCCATCTTAGAGTACTTATTAAAACACGCGACACTCACTGTCAGTAAAGAGTCTTTATTTGATGCCATATATGCTATGGGGTTCGAAGTAACCGATAACGCGATTCAGGTTGCAGTCCATCGCATTCGCAAGAAACTGGAAGGTTCAGATGCAACAACACAGATTACCACCATTCGAGGCATAGGATACATTTTGTCATGATTTTCAACAAAAGCTCTCTTTCATGGCGTTTGCTAAAACACTTTTTGCTGATCGGTGGCGGTGTGTTCTCGCTTATTGCCATCATGCTGTATTTAATGTCAATTAACTTTGCCAATCTCGCGGTAGAAAAAAGTATGTTTGGTATGGCGGAAGATATTCAGTCCAGTTTAGTTTTTGACGAGCACAATCAACTTGTCTATCACCCCGACCAAGTGGCAGAAGTCTGGGGATACGATGCATTATATAATAACCTTGGATTTCGTATAACGGATATAGACTCTGGTCAGGTAATATTGCGTTCGTATACAAATCCTAAAGTAGCAACTATTCTCGACGCCATGCCCGACATATTGCCAGAAGGATACTCAAAAAGTATCAATGAAAATGGTTCACGTACAGACATGTATAGAATTGTTTTTCAACTTAAAGAGCAGCTTTTAGCTGTTGATTTAGCGCGGAAAGACCTTGTTGGTGAGCTTGCCAATGAAGCTGTAAAACCCGCCTTAAGTTTTGTCTCGGCACTCACTATGGGCGCAGCGTTTTTAGTGTTTGTAAGTGTCACCCTTGTTTCTATTCGTTCACTTATACGGCCTGTTAATAATGTCACCTCTCAACTTTTACAAATAAAGCCAAATCAACTTGATAAACGCTTGTCAACAGAAGATGTACCAACAGAGATACTGCCCCTAGTGTTGGGGCTCAATGACGCAATGGAGCGCGTAGAGCAAGGATTTGAAGAACAGAAACGCTTTGTCGCCAACGCAGCTCATGAATTACGCACGCCGTTAGCCATACTGTCGACACGTGTAGAGCTGACTCAGATACCGCCCGAGGTGGAACCTGCATTAATGGCTGATATTAAATATATGTCTCGGGTAATTGAACAACTACTTGATTTATCTCGTGCTCAAAATCAAGCCGGATTTGCCCACAGCTTGGTTGACCTTAAGGAAATTGGGAAAGATGTGTGCATGTTGCTAGGCCCACTATCGGTTACGCATAAAAAAGAACTGTCATTGGACGCAGACAACATGCCTTGTGAGATTATGGGTGATAAGGGCGCATTAATCATTCTGACAAAAAACCTATTGGAAAATGCACTAAAGTACGCGGATAGAAACGCCAGCGTACAACTTATTATTGAACAAAAACGGATCAGTGTAAAAGATTCAGGCCCAGGTATAAGTGATGATGACCGAGTGAAGTTATTTGAGCGATTTTGGAGGAAGGAGCAATCAGCATTAACGGGAAGCGGTCTAGGGCTCTCTATTGTTAGTGAAATTGCACATGCCCATAACGCTGAAATTGAAGTGATATGTAAAAATGACTTAGGAGGCGCAACATTCAGGGTCGACTTTACTTAAACCAATAAGGTGAAATTGCGTACCCGAACATACTTTTTGCGCCATTATACGAGTAGCGCTATCAGATAGTTGCTACGTTGTCGTAATAACGATATATATACGTACTACATATTAATATAATAAAATGGATAACGTTAAGCATGTTATCCTCTTTCAACATCAACAACAATTGACTGGGTATAATCTAAACCTATAATAACTTTTAATTAAAATCCTTCCAAGAAGAAAATGCTATTTTTGATACGACATAAGGCGCTACATGTCGCTTTTCAAAAATTATTAGAGGTAAGGTAGCGTAAGAAATCAATAAACTTGATTTAGATATAGCGTGTAGTTATACAATGATGGCGAAACCGTCATCATAGACAAATATCATATACTGGGAAGTTCATATAAGTGAAAGCTTCACAATCTCGCCACCTGAAAAAACTGATCTCATTTTCCTTAAATTTAGTATTAGAGACTCCCATTAGCATCATTCAATCAAGGACATGGTTAACAAACCAATTTTGGTATTGATATGGCCCTCAATAAATCAATATTCAAGTCACGCTAACAGACCTTCAACAAGCTGTTATCGATAGTCTTGAAGTAGCTAGGGTTTATATATGAATCTGATTATGAAAGCGTAGGGTCTGTATCATTCACAACCTTGCCGTTCATACTGTAATGCTGACTAACAGGTTAAGACTAACCCATTGTGTAATGACAGTGATGTTTTTAACCTAGTTGACGATATTATTAGACAAGAAGCTACAATACAACTCTTTCGGTAACTATTATCTTAAGCAGGAAAGTCTTGTGAAATGATTTTCAATCAAGCAATTGATACTAAAGACCGTTCAAAATAATTAGAGAATACTGTCGTACTTGCAATTGATGCCATTGACATTGATCAATAGCACATCACCTATACAAATATCATAAAGTGCGATCAGGATTTAGACCTTCATAAACTATGTAGTCGTGCGAACATCGGAGCTGCAAAAGCGACACCAGCAATAGTGAATTATAGCGCGTTACATACCACTTATGCAGTTGAGGTATACGCTACATTTTAACATTGAATACATATCAATAGAAAATTGACATTGCCCGAAAACACGATGATTTTGGGCTTGTAACTACCGATAATAGAGAATATTGCGTCAATTCATCAGTGTATCAATACAGTTTAGTTTTTTTAACCAACAAATAACCGGTAATTGATACAATCAAACACCCTAATCCTAGAACAAGATACACGTATTTTTCATCCTGTATGCCTAATGAAACCAGAGCGATACCTATAATTAAATTTACACCCTTTCCAAACACATTTTTCGCCCTATTTACATGAGATATTATCTAAAATTTACTTGAAACATATCAGGGCACATCACCAAATAACGGTTAAATTAACCTTATACATCTTAGGACCTAAAATTAACACAAACTAAGGTGCTGCTAAAGTCTTTCTCACAGAAATAGTCCAATATTTGTAAATAAAAGTAAACCTATTGCTATTTTAATAGATTCTTACACACCATTTCTTGGTTCTAAACACGTGATAAAACAGCGGGCTTTGAATAAAGCCAAGTAATTTTTATTATTTATAAAAAATGCCATGACACTAAAAAGACGTTATTGCCAGGTTTATTTTAGAAAGGTAATAAAAGGTGATAATACGGGGAGAGACACCATTCCCTGCACTTCTAAACTATAATGTATAAGTTATGTAGAAACACTACAAGCATCATTTACTATACATCACTCATATTAATTCTCCGTGCGCTTTAATTCATGGGGCATTCCAATGTTTCAACTTTTGAAAATGTATAAATTTCATATAAATAATAAAGCAGGCAGACCATTACAACTCATAAAATTAACGTTAATTAAGGTGGTCATCTCACAGTCTTGGCTAGTGTGCTTTACGTTATAAAATTATACAAGTTAATATAGGTATACCTATATTAACTTAACTTTTCCTAACCACTGCATAAAAGTTTGGCTATCTTCTGTACATGCATTCGAGTCATCATTTGGGCATTTCTTATTACGGTAATATGGGTACTAGAAGCTGCAGATTTGCCAAAAACATTACCATCAGCATTGGTAACAATAACTTCTGAGTCAATGCTATTTTACCACCAAGCACCCAAAAAATAATTCTATTGGCATTCCCTCTCATCCTATAATCAATGATGTTAGCATGAATATTATTCCCGAGATTTTCACTTTATTAAAAAACTCTTTCACTCTTCATTTTTATCTACGGTATAATTTACCCATTTTAGAAAAACCATTCGAATTTTACTATCAACCACAACACTAGAATAATTATTAAGTCTTTGACTACTTAAATTAACTTCCTGAAATACAGCTGTTGAGCTACCCCCCATTCATCAATATAGCTAAAAAATAACAGTGAAATTTTCGTTAACTTTATCTGACAACTTGCAAGTTAATTATATAATATATTTTATTACAATAAAAAGATGGTGAAAAATAAAATGATTTATTTAAATATACTATCGGAAAAACTTAATGTGTTGATGTTGCTTGGAGAAGTCCTGAATATCACTACTAGTGCGTATATCAATCATAATAGTCACAACTATTTTAGTCTTCAGGCCCTTCTAACGTAAAAACAAGGTGATTGCGCATCTGTTTTAGCACGACTCCTTTTTTCATCATTGCTGCGCTCAATGACTTTTGCCATTTTAATAAATTTGGCTTAGCTGCGGTTAACGCTTGTTCATTTTCAAATTGAAACCGTAGAAGCAATGAACTTGGAAATAAGTGATATTCCATACTAAACCAACATTGCACCATGCCGGGGATCTCACTACGAGCTTGCTCTTCTAATTTGTCCGCGATGTCTAACACAACCTTTTGTTGCTTTATTTGTACTGCAGAGAGCTTTTTCATTAATACATCCAATATATAAATATAACTTTTGAAATGACGTCAATCATATCAAACCAAACACTGCTCAGACAGTTATTGGTGCTACTTAGCTTATTAACTTTTGAGTCTTGATGAAATAAAAGCCGAACTTTTGCTTATAAGGCCTACAATATCACCTGAGTAAGTGTGTAAGGTAATATATTTTTGAGCTAAATTACTTATTCTTTTTCTATACAAAGCAGTTCCTTTTACAACTAATCTTAGCTTTTTTCTGATCTGCGCCTTCAGTAATGAATTTTGTAATATTTACCTAACAGATATTTTTCGTTGCACAGTACAATATGCAATCGTCCATAGAGCTAATACCGCCCCCGTAATATGCATACTTTTTATTTATCTGTTCAGCCGCTTTTTCACCATTATGCACCGTGTCGTTGAGCTCATCCTGGAAACTACTCGATGTAAAAACTTAATAAATGACGAGTTTCGCTCTCAATTAAGTCAAAACTACTGAAAACCCTTCCAAAATTAGCGCTTGCCAATCTGAATGTGCCTTTGGCAAAAACAACTACAGTTTAAATAAGCAAGGTACACACCATGAATCGCCAACCGTTCAAGCTAATATCATTGTTATACAAAAATATACCCAACACATAAATATTCGGCTCGGCCAGATTAAAATAAAGCCCCAAAAGGGGCTTTATTTTACTATTTTTAGAAGTGATAAGTCACACCGAGCGATAGCTCGTTAATGTCGTTTTCAGACAAAGGATAACGTGTATATTGCGCATCTAAGTTAACAGAGTCTGACAGGTGATATGCTAAACCAACACCATAGTAAAGATCTGTTTGTTGATCTTCATACCGGGTGTGAAAACGTCCATCTCTGGTGCTATCCAAATGATACTTCCAATCAAACGCCCCTAAGAAAAGCTTGCCTTCAAATGAGTTGACATTAAACACATCGTAACCCAATTGCATCGCAAAACCTTCTGGTAAAATGGGCGCTACTCGATTCACTTGTGACTGTGCATCATCTGGCGCAATAACATTACCATTGAAAGTTACCCTACCTTGCCCTAAATCGATATACCGAATACCAATTGTGAATTGTGGAAGTAATTCATAATAAATACCCGCTGACCAACTATTGCTGCTGTCATCAATATTTGAGGCAGCTAATGACGAATCATAGGCAAAATTAGCACTTGATTTACCAGCCGTACCTTGAACAGACCAAGTATTAGCCATAGCCGGAACACTCATTAAACATGTCGCCGATACGAAAGCGAAACTCGGTAGCCCTAGTTTCCTTCTGCGGATCACAAGTGCCGAAATCATTAACACAATTATTCCTCCTAAACTTCCTGATGATTTGTTTTCTATAGAAACTGCTTTTAATGCAGTCACTGTGACTTTTACGACCCCTTGAGACACCGCGCCTTTCGAGTCTTTCAATTGATATGTAATGGTGTCTATGCCTTCAAAGCCCAATTTAGGCGTATAAGTAAGGGTATTATCAATATTAACAACCGCAGTACCTGTTTCTGCGCTTGCCGATATAACAGATAACACATCACCATCAGCATCCGAATCATTTGCTAATACGTCAATAACAACATTACCAGAGCCAACCACGTTAGCTGTATCAGCTTGTGCAACAGGGGCTGAATTTACAGTTAAATTAACCGTTGCTGTACTGTTAGATGTCCCCCCTTTACCATCTTTTATGCTGTACTGAATCGTGGCCTTTCCAAAAAAGTTCACAGGTGGTTGATAGACTAGCTTTTCATTCACAATCGCTACTTGACCAAAGTCTACCGTTGCACCTGTTATTGACAATACGTCACCATCAGCATCACTGTCATTAGCAAGTACATCAATAATGACCTCTTGCCCTGCTGAAATGGTCACCTCATCACTATTGGCAACCGGTAACTGATTCGAGCTAACAGGCACTGCAATCCCACCTGGATCAATAACACTGCGGTTGGCGATGCCATCATCATCATTCGGACCACCATCAACAATTTGTAACTGCACACACCATGCACCTGCTACCAAGCCACTTTGCCACTCACTGCTTCCCGGTGGTGGGCAGTAACCCGGCTCTCCTTGTGTTGACAATATATTGTTGTCGCCTGATTCATCAAAGTTTACCCACTGATCATTACGGAGTTTACGATATACCCCATTTTCTGGCACTGGATTCCTTTGTGGTATTACTAAACTATACGTATCACCCGCTTGAGGTAGACCATTAGCAATAAAGCCAAACAAGCCACCAATATTATTTGCATCTTGGTCTTCAGGTAATTCAGTTACCAATAACTGAACACCGCCCGTGGTGTTTTGAGGTACTGTTGCGCCTTTGCGTAAACATACCCCAGGATCACCTTCTATTAAGAACTGCTGTGACTCTGCGGCCTGCTCTTGCATTACATTACAATCACTAATGGCATCTTGAAAATCTGGAATACCATCTCCATCTGAATCACTATGCCCCTCTTGATCATCTGGTATGAGATCACCATCCGTATCGTTACTCCCTAACGCTTGTAATTCTGGCACTATTTCAAGGTAGATATCTTGTTGCGTGGATAAACTTGGTACCGCATTATCGGCCGCAATAACTGATAACTTATATACCCCTGATGCAATGCCTTGCGGTGAAAACTCGAACTGTTCAGCTTGATTACTTTGATTAACCAACACCGTATCACCAGACCACGTTGTCGTGACTACATCTGATAAGTTTGCATCAAATGTACTGGCTGTAACCGTTACTAAATTCTGATTCGATGTTAATGTAAGTCGCTTTTCACCGGCTTGCATAACGGTTGTTGAGATAGATGGCGCAACGTTTTGCTCTACGATGGTCACCGTTGACGTTGATTTAGCACCAACATTCAGCGCGTCGCTCAAACTTACGATAATGGTCTCGTTGCTTTCGGCAATGTTATCTGCAAATACAGTGAACGATATTTGCCCTTGAACACCCGATTCAATGACAAACTCACCCGCGGTTAAATCATGGTCATTGCCATCAGCTGTACCTGATACCGTATAAGGCACCGTTAATGGGTATTGAACAGCTGGGCCGTTCAAATAAACATCAATGGTATGTGTTTGCTCTTCTGCCACCTGACTGTCTTTTTGTAACGATATAAGCGGACGAACTGACACGGTTTGTGTCGCTACAGCTTGCTGACCCTGCTGATCGGTTGTTTGCCAGTAGGCAATATGATTACCCGGTACAAATACAGGCTGTCTTCCAACCAAAGATACTGGTAATGAATTACCCTGGTTGTCTGTGGCTATGGCGGTCCCTAGATCCACTTTAGTGAATAGCCCTGTGGCATCAACACTTACATCAACCGGTGCTGTTATCGTTGGAATAGCCGTTGATTGACTTGCGCTAAAGGTGACTGTTGCTGTTGCACCGCTGCGCGCTCCCTGTGAGTCTTCAATTAAATATTTAACAATCACGGTCCCTTGCGTATTGTCTGAACCAACGTATTCAATTTGGTTGTTAACAATCGTTGCGGTTCCCAGTGATGCACTCGCACCAATAATGGTTAATACTTGGTTCTCAATATCTGTATCGTTTTCTAATACATTTAACGAATACGTATTGCTTGAATTTGTATTAAATGCAAATACGTCATTTTGTGCGATGGGCGCATCATTCACCGCGTTCACCGTCACAAACACCGTCGAAATATTCGACGTTAATTCACCATCAGAGGCACTATAAGTGAAACTATCGACCCCAAAGAAGTTCGCAAAGGGTTGATAAGTAAACACATCACCCTGAACAGATAAAGTACCATTTTGCGGTTGAGTATTGATGTTTATTGTAAGCTGATCGTTATCTATGTCTTCCGCGACAGCGCTAAAACTGGTATTTGCATCTTCCGTTACCGTCGCCTGAATGTTACTTGATGTAGGTGCCGCGTTCACTGCCTCTACAACTAAATCAAAACGCTCAAGAGAGGCACTTAACTGCCCATCAGAAACCGAAATTTGAATGCCTGAGTACGCACCAACATTGTCTCTGCTAGGTGTACCAGTTAGACTCCCTGTTGCTTCATCAAAACTTGCCCAATTGGGCAAGCCCGTTATTGTAAACGTTAACGATGTAGAGTCTTCATCACTCGCCTGAGGCGTAAATGTGTAACTCTCATCTTGTAAAACACTGAGTGCTGGGTTACCTGCTATAACAGGCGCATCATTAACGTTGTTTACAGTTAAAGTAAACTCAGGTAATGCATCACTAAGTTGACCGTCACTCACACTAATAACAATACCCGAGTAACTGCCAACATCACTATTTGTTGGCGTACCACTGAGTGTGCCTGTTGTCGAATCGAAGGTTGCCCATAATGGTTGATTCGTTATTGAGAAGCTCAAGTTGTCTTGGTCGTCATCTCTTGCCGTCGGTGTAAACGTGAATAACGCATCTTCGTCTGTATTTGACGCTGGTGAGCCAGATATAACCGGTGCATCATTTACACTAGAAACCGTCATAGTAACCGTTGCAGCATTAGATGTGAGGCCCTCTTGGTCATCGACCGTATATGTAAATGTGTCTTCACCGAAGAAATTTGCATTCGCGGTATATGTAATTGCACCCGATGAGCCTATTGATACCTGACCATTTATGGGTTGAGTAACAATGGCGACAGAACTTGCATTAAGTGTACTATCAACATCGGTATCATTACCTAATACGTTAACCTCAAACTGCCCATCTTCTAACAATTGCGCGGTATTATCTACTGCCACTGGAGCATCATTAATAGCACTAATAGTCACTGTCACCGTTGCTGCTGCTGAGGCAAGATTATCACTATCTGTCAAAGTGTAAGTAAACGTTTGTTGCCCATTTAGATCTGCTTTAGGTGCAATATTCAGTGTGCCATTGGTGTTCACTGTCACCGTTGCAAGTGAATAATTTCCAACCCCTTGGCCTTGGTCCTCAAGGGTTATATTAGCGCCGTTAAAGGCTTGATCTTCCACATCTGAGTCATTACTTAATATTGCAAGTGTAGTCGACGTGTCCTCAGGGGTTGTCACTGTGTCATTACCAGCGACCGGCCTATCATTTATTGATCCGATATTAACCGTTACTGTGGCGGTATTTGATGCTAATCCAGCTGAATCGGCAACAGTATAAGTATACGTATCAGTGCCATTTTCATTGGCATTTGGCGTATACACCATAGTGCCATTAGTTTGGTCTAAGCTAACTGTACCTCTGGTTGGCTGCGACACGATGCTAATCGCACCTGAGGGGTTGGTATCTTCGACATCTGAAGCATTAGATCTTACAGTTAAGGCATTAGTTGCAATATCTTCATTCACTGTTTCATTAAAGTTTGCGGCAACAGGTGCATCATTAACCGCGTTTATGGTCATAGATACAGTGGCTTTAGCAGACACAAGCCCGGTGCTATCTTTAACATTATACGTAAATGAGTCAGCCCCATTTTCGTTACTATTCGGTGTATACGTTACCACCCCATTTGCGATTGTCACCGCACCTTTAGTTGGACTGTCTACAATTGCAGCTGACGCCACAACCATATTATTTTCCGCATCGGTATCATTGGCAACAACACTGAAAGTGATTGGAGTATCTTCATTGGTTGAAGAAGCATCTGCCACTGCCTCTGGTGCATCTTCAACAGCGGTCATAGTTAAAGTCACGGTCTGAGTGGTAGATTCCGCATTCGAGGCATCTCTTACTTTATAGGTAAAACTGTCACTGTGGTTTTCGCTGCCGTTATGCTGATAACTAAAGCTGCCATCACTATTAAATGTAAGCGACCCATATTGCGGATCTGTTACCTTCACGGCCGATAGCGTATCGCCACTATCGGTGTCATCGTCCGTCGCATTGCTTAATACCCCATCAGCAACCCCTTTCGTTAGCAATGCACCTTCATTTAAGCTAAACGCGAAACCTTGCCCTACTGGTGCATCATTGGTGTTAACTACTTCAATATTAAACGTGAGTGGGTCGCTATCTTCCATACCATCTGATACTTTTATTGACACGTTATTGGTTGTGCCTACATGTTCATCAGTCGGGGTGCCCGTTAACGCGCCTGTATTGGTATCAAACGCTGCCCAAGTGGGCTTATTTGTAATAGAATAAGTATGTGTATCACCGCTATCTGAATCAGTTAACGTCGGTGTAAAGCTATAAGCTGCATCTTCATTTACTGAGGTAATTGCTGTACCAGATAAAACCGGTTTTACATTATAACGTTTTGTTGTGGTCGCAGTAACGCTGCTAGCGGCATTGCCTGCTGCGTCGCTCACGGTCGCTGAAAGTGTCAGTGTTCCTTCATTCAAGTTTGACACATTAACGTTTGTAACTTGAGCCGTTGATCCTGTAATTGTTGTCGCTGAGCTGCTAGAAACCGTACTTGCGCCATCAGATATTTGATACACAAATGATCCTGAACTTTCTAACCCACTTAATGTAAAGCTTAACGCAGCTTCATTACTCGCATTTATCAAGCTCTGATCTATCGCTGCGGTTTGGCCTGTGGGTGCGATGTTATCAAGTGTAATTGTGTGTGTTGAAGAGTTTGACGTATTGCCTGCACTATCTAACTGTGTCGCTGTGACCGTCAAACTACCATTATTTAATGCGCTAATATCTAACTCATTGCCTGACAGCGTCCAGTTTCCGCTTGAGTCTGCCGTGGTCGTTTTACTGACTCCCCCAATATCAATAGTCACTGTAACACCCGACTCTGCACCAGTACCCTGAACCAATACATCACTATCTTCACTGGCGTTAACAATGCCATCACCTTCAATTGGCGTGGTGATTGTTAACGTACTCGGTGCCTCATTATCAAGGGAAATCGAGGTGGTGGCCGCAGTAGAAGTGTTACCCGCCGCATCCGCTTGGCTGGCCGATACCGTTAAGCTACCGTTATTGAGCGCACTGATATCTAATTCATTGCCTGACAGCGTCCAATTTCCGCTTGAATCTGCCGTGGTCGTTTTACTCACCCCA